>CADBTE010000056.1 GCA_902797455.1 uncultured Planctomycetota bacterium
CGGTCAAAATACCGGTGAAGCGCTCGAACGAGCCGAACGGCGCGCGGTGGATCATCACCGGCTGGTGCGGCTTGTTGTCGGCGCCGATGTACTCGAGGTTGAAGCGCTGCGGGCTGGGGAGGTTGTAGTCGAGCTGGACGGTCCCCAGCTGCCACTTGCGGCCGATGCAGTCGCGGACGATGAAGTCGGCCTTCGGGCCGTAGAAGGCCGCTTCCCCCTCGACGATGTCGAGTTTGGGGAGGTTCATCGATCGGCAGACCTTCTCGAGGGCCGCCTGGGCTTTTTTCCAGTTCTCGGGGTCGCCGACGTACTTGTCGCTCTTCCAGTCGCGGAAGCTTAAGCGCACCTCGTAATCCTCGAACCCCATGGTCCGCAGAACCATCAGCGTCATGTCGATGCACTGACGGAACTCTTCCTCAACCTGATCTTCGGTACAGAAGATATGGGCGTCGTCTTGAGTGAAGCCGCGCACGCGGGTCAGCCCGCTGAGCTCACCGGACTGCTCGAAACGATGAACGTTCCCGAACTCGGCGATGCGCAGCGGCAGGTCGCGGTAGGAACGCGGACGGGAGTTATAGACCATCACGTGCAGCGGGCAGTTCATCGGCCGCAGAAGATAACGGTCGCCGTCGTCGAGGACCATCGGCGGGAACTGGCTGTCGGCGTAGTAAGGATAGTGGCCGCTGGTCTCGAACAGCTCGACGCGGCAGATGACCGGGGAGTAGACCGGCTGATACTTGCGCTTGATCAGCTCTTTATAGAGGAAGGTCTCCAGCTCGTGGCGGATGATCGCCCCCTTGGGGAGCCAGACGACCAAACCGCTGCCGACGGCCGGGTCGACCATAAACAGCTCGTGACGCTTGCCCAGAACGCGGTGATCGCGCTTTTTGGCCTCTTCCATCCGGGTGATATAGGCCTCGAGCTCTTTTTTGTCGAAGAAGGCGGTTCCGTAGAGGCGCTGGAGCTGGACGTTGCTGGCATCACCCTTCCAGTAGGCGCCGGCGACCGACATCACCTTGAAGGCGCCGATGATCTTCGGCGAGACAATGTGCGGGCCGCGGCACAGGTCGAGGAACTCTCCCTGGCGGTAGAACGAGACGATATCGTTTTCGGCCAGACCGGTCTTGAGGTGATCGACTTTAAGGGTTTGCCCCATCGAGGCGAGAAGCTCGATCGCTTTGTCGCGGGACATCTCGATCCGCTCGAACGGCTCGTCGGCCTTGATGATCTTCGCCATTTCGGCCTCGATCGCCTTGAACCCCTCTTCGGTGATCGATTCGTCGAGGAGGAAATCGTAATAGAAGCCGTTTTCGACCGTCGGACCGAAGGCGAGCTGGACGTTCGGGAACAGGCGCATCACCGCGCGGGCCATGATGTGGGCGGTGGAGTGACGCAGAATATCGAGCGCTTCTTGGTCTTTCTTGGTGAGCAGGCGCAGCGAGACGGTCCCCGACTCGGGAAGGGTCGTATCGGCCGAGACGGTGCGGGAAAGGGGATTTCCCTGGTCGTCGGTTTCCCCGTCGACACTGAGAATACCCGCGACCGTCGCCTTGGCGAGACTCTTTCCGATCGAGTTGGCGACGTCCAACACGGTCACGCGCTGTTCAAACTCTTTGGCCGCACCATCCGGCAGAATGACTTTCAGCATTTTTTCTTCTCCTCAATATATAACGGCGGGGAAATACCGCCTTAGAGGTGTGATTATAACCCCGGTACTATAAAAGACAAGATATATAAAAAACGGCGGAAAGCCCGCCTGTGGCAGGCCATCCGCCGAAAGATCTTTTGGGGGCACAGGGCCCCCGAAGGGAAGAACCGCGCGCGTATCAGCGGGGGTTCAGTTCCTTGTACTTGAACCAGACGTTGACATCGGGCTCGAAGAGCTTCGCCTCATCCTCGGTCGGGACGGCGAGCGGACGGACGACGCGGAAACCGACGAACGGGGCTTCGGTCATCCACCAAATACTCTGCGGGAACTGCGGGTCCTGCTTCTTCCAATCTTTGTTGGAGACAATGCGGCGGGCGCAGCGGCAGTCGGCGGCGGTGTCGGCGCAGGAACCGCCGCGGGCGATCTCGTCAAACATCTTGTAGACGGAAAGGGGCTTCTTGGGGGTGACGAACGGCGTGGCGACCTCCCCCTTGGAGAACTTGTCGTAGGCCTTTTTGTCGTACTGGTCCATCACCCATTCGCAGACGTTGCCATGCATGTCGTAAAGACCCCAGGCGTTCGGCTGTTTCTGCATCACCGGGCTGTAGCCGTCGGCGGAATTATCGAGGAACCAGGCGTATTTGTCCAAATCAGCGGCATCGTCGCCGAAGTTATACTCGGTCTCGGTGCCGGCGCGGCAGGCGTATTCCCACTCTTGCTCGGTCGGCAGACGATAGTAGCGGCCGGTGATGGCGGTGAGCCACTTGCAGTACATCTGCGCGGCGTAGCGGGTCATGCCGCTGGCGGGGTAGTTGGTCTCGTTGCTCTTGTTGTAGCTGATCGACCCAATGCTGTACGGGGCGGTCGGCATCGCCATGGCGTCGGCCACCGCGTCACGCTCGGTGCCGGTGACCGTGCCGGCCTCACGGGCCTTGGCCAGGTAGCCGAGGGCGAAGAGCTGGTATTCGTCCCAGGTGACTTCGTGCTCTTCCATCCAGAACGGGGCGACGGTTGCCTCGAAGGTCGGCTGCTCGTCCTTTTCGCCATTGGCGCTGCCCATGGTGAAGGTGCCCCCCTTGATCGGGATCATCTTGAAGGAGACGGTGACACCGGCTTTGTTGGACTGAAGGGTTTCGACGTACGGCTTCATCGAGGCCTCGTCATCGGCCTGGCTGTCGGGGCACTCAACCGGATTTTCGAGCCAGGGAAGACTCGATTGGGCGGCCGGGTTATCGCTGAGATCTTGGGCAAAGGCGCCGGCGCAAATCAAAAGCGCGGCGGATAAAAGGGCGAGTTGTTTCATTGGAAACTCTCCGATGCGGGTGAATGCAGCAGGGAAGCTAACCGGCGAAAAACCGGCAGTGACACTTGTTGATTATATCCATTTTACCAAGCCGCGGCAAAAAACCAAGGAGTCAAGGGGGTAATGTGCCTATAAGCCGACCAACATACCTCTTGGCGGCCACGAGAAGATCACAAAAGCGGCCGGAAAAGCGAAAATTTTTACTCTTGTATTTTCCCGGAAAAAAGGGGACAATCGGCGGGCTGTCTCCCTATAATACAAAAAGAGCGGGGGAGGGAAAGAATAGACAACTTTCTCGATCCGCTAAAATATGGAGAATACCAAACTAAATCCGAATAGGGAACTTAAGACGAAAGGCCTAAAGCCACCTATGCAGAAAGATTCTATGCCGAACGAGGCGTTCCAGCCGAACATCATCCTTCCGGGGCCGGCCATCTCCGGCGCTTACACGTCGCTGCCGCGCGCCGATTACCGCGGTGACTACCAGCGTCAGCGCAGCATGACCCACGTAGACATTTTGCTCGACAACCGGATCATCTTCCTTCAGGGGGAGATCGACGACTTCAAGGCAAACGATCTGGTGATGAAGCTGCTGTATCTGCAAAGCGACAACCGCCGCAAAGATATTCACTTCTACATCAATTCCCCCGGCGGAAGCGTGACCGCGACCCTGGCGATCTACGACACGATGAATATGCTCACCTGCCCGGTGGCGACCTACTGCGTCGGCCTGGCGGCCAGCGGCGCGGCGATTCTGCTGGCCGGCGGCGCCAAGGGGAAGCGCTTCGCCCTGCCGCACTCGAAGATGATGATCCATCAGCCCAGCGGCGGGGTGGGGGGCCAGGTTTCCGATATCGAGATCCAGGCGAAAGAAATCCTCAAGGCGCGGACCGTCCTGAACGAAATTCTCGCGTTCCACACCGGCCGAAGCGTCGAGCAGATCGCCAAAGACGTCGACCGCGACTACTATCTGTCCAGCGCCGAGGCGAAAGAATATGGTCTGATCGACGATATCCTGACCCGCCAGGTCAACGAAGAAGCCAAAAAGGATAAGTGACGCGGAAAAACGCGCATCCGTCCAAATAAATAACCACGACAGCAGATAATAAGGATAAAACACTGTGTCATCTATTCCTTACGTGATCGAAAAGAGCGGCCGCGAAGAGCGGATGTACGACATCTACAGCCGGCTGCTGAAAGACAGAATCATCTTCCTCGGCACCGGCATTGACGACAAGGTCGCCAACGCGGTCGTCGCGCAGCTGTTGTTCCTCTACAAGGATAACCCCAGCGCCGATATCAATCTCTACATTAATTCCCCCGGCGGCAGTGTCACCTCGGGGCTGGCGATCTACGACACGATGCAGTACATCAGCTGCGACGTGGCGACCTTCTGCATCGGGCAGTGCGCCTCGATGGGGGCGATTCTTCTGACCGCCGGCACCAAGGGAAAGCGGTTCGCGCTGCCCAACTCGCGGATCATGATCCACCAGCCGCTGGCGGGGATGGATGGGACAGCGGAAGAAATCTTGATCCACGCGCGAGAATTCTCTAAGATCAAAGAGAAGATGAACCAGATCATGATCAAACATACCGGTCATCCGATGGAAAAGATTCTGGCCGACACCGACCGCGACAACTTCATGTCGGCGGAAGAGGCGTGCCAGTACGGCCTGATCGATCAGGTGATCGAGAAGGCCGATCCCCCGGCGAAATAAAACGCGCTAAACACCAGTACATTCAAAGATCTAACGCAAGGACGCGCTAGCCATGAGAACGACTGTCTCCACCTCGGTGATGCTGTTACTGCTCTTGTTGACCGCTGCCGGCTGCGGGCCGACGCGCAAAGAGTACGCGATCAACGAGGCGCTGCTGATCGACCAGACAAGGATTCTGGAAAACCAGCTCTACAGCGCCCAATTCCGCATCCAGCAGCTGGAGCGGGAGAACGAACGGCTGCGCCAGCAGCTGGAAGGCAAGGAAGAGCCGCTCTCGGCGAAGAGGCGCGGCGCCTCCGCGCAGAATAGTACCGCGCGGGCGGTTCCGATTGCTCCCCAGCCGCTTGAGGAGGTCCCGGCGCGGGAAGTCGCCCACAACGGCGCGCCGGCCGGAACACAGGCGGCGATGGATCCGGCCCAGATGAGAAGGGCCCCCCAGGCGCCGCGCCAGCCGCAGGGTACCCCGCAGGCGGTGCCGTACCAGGCGGCAAGCGGGGAACAGACCGGCGGCCGCGCGCCGCGTGTCGCCCAGGCCAAGCGGGCCGTGCTGTACTGATACAGATCCGGTTTACACGCCGAACGGAAGAAAAAGCGCCGGAGGAGACCCCCCCGGCGTTTTTTTCGCCTCCGCGCGCGGAGATGGGAAAAATTGCCTAAAAGGGTGTTTCTTTCCGCGCCCGACCAGCGTATAATGGAGGCCGGCGGCGGGAAAGGAGCGCTAAAACAATGGGTCAATTAGCAGGAATTGTAATCATTCCCCTCTACCTCTTCACTGCCCTTTATGTGTTTCAGCACGCCCCTTTCCTCTTGGCGGGATTCACGCTTGTTTTGTTTATCGCGTGGCTCGGGGCGTGCGTCTGGTTTTTGTTCACCGGTCCGGGACTGATCGGACAGCTGACGGCGCTGTGTTTGACATTGACCGTCTTAACCCTGCCTTTATGGTATATTATAAAAAATATCTTTAAGTTTGTCTTTTGGGTGTTTGGGTCCCTCTTTTCCTTTATGATGACGTGACGAGAAAGGAGCGAAAGACGATGAAAAACAAGGGCTGCGGCTGTTTGTTATTTTTCCTTTATTTCCTTGTGTACCTGGTCTTCTGCTTTTGCTGCCCGGACGGGGTGGTCGTTTTCACAGTGCTTTGGTTCGTCGTGATCCCCCTTGTCGTCGGGGCGCTTTGGCTTGTCGTCAAAATAATCGTTTGGCTGTTTAAGGCCATTTTTTAGAGTCGGGGGGAATAAAAAACGCCCCGCTTCTCAGAGGGGCGTTTTTGTCTTAAAGCGCGCGGGCGGCCGCGTTTACGGCAGCGGCTTGGTCTCGACAGCGCGCAGCAGGTCGTCGATGTCGTAGCTGTGGAGCACCCCGTGGATGAAGTCGGTCAGAACCACCGGCGCCGGGGCTTGGTCGACCCGCTCGGACCAGGTGGGGATCTCTTGCGGCACCGTGACCGGGGCGAAGCGGCCGCTGGCGGCCGCGGCGTGAAGGGCAACGATCGCCGAGGAAGGGCCGTCGGCGACCAGCTCGACCGGCCGGCCGGTGGTTTCCTCTAAATAGCGGGCCGTGGCCAAAACGTCGAAGGCGCGCATCCCGACGTACGATTTGCCGAGGAGGTAGGCGTAGTAGAAGGCGACCCCGTCGGTACCGAACCACTTGTACTGGTAGTACTGCGGGCCGGAGTTTTTGCTCTCGCCCCATCCGCGCGCCTCGACGCAGGCGGCCGGGCCGTCGGCAAAGATGCCGAACAGGCGATGGACGGGCTCGCTGGCGCGCCCGTTTTCGGTGACGATCAGCTTAATCGCTTTGGCTTTGTCGGCGGTATCGAGCCCTTTGGCGCGCAGCGGCAGCCAAATCCCCTCTTCGGAGGAGAGAATCATATCGCCGTCACTGTTTTCGGGGGCATCGACCTTCTTCGCCGCGGTGATTTCTTCCCACGCGGGGATGCCGGCCAAAGAGCGCACGTCGGCGCCCAGCTCGCCGGCCGAACGGTTGGCGAACTTCTCGGCGCGGCGCCGGCGAAGCTCGGCGTTTAAATCACGGTTGATATCGTAGGTGGTCCGCGCCTCGGGGAGGGCGAGCACGCCGCCGGGCGCGGATCGCATATCCTCGATGCTCACCAGCGGCAGGGTCGGTGTGTCGGGAGGAACATCCTTGCCGAACGTCGGGACGTACGGGCAATGAACATCCTCGACGCGGCCGGTGAAGTGGCGCACGAACCAGCGGATACTCGCCTCGAGGTTTTCGGGGCAGTAGCCGTGATCGCCGTAGTTCTCGATGATATCGAGGTTCTCGGCGCGGCGCAGCTGCGAGTAGATCCGCTTGGCGGCGCGGTAGCCGACCCACGTGTCGGCGACATTAAAGAAATCGTTGGTCTTGGTGCAAAGCAGCGTCGGTTTCGGGGCACGCATCAAGACGTAATCGATATGGTCCATCCCGAACGCCGCCTGGCCGAAGATGTTTTGCTCGGCGTCCTGCGGGTTGCTTTGATGGGTCAGGTGTCCGTACAGCGAGCAGATGTAGCAGCTCGGGGTCGCGACGGCGACACGGTCGTCGAGCGACATTATATAAGAGGTCTGTGTCCCCCCGCCGCTGTTTCCCGCCACACCGAGCTTGTCGGGGATAATATCGGGGCGGGACTGAAGGTAATCCAGCGCGCGGGTCATATCCCAGACCTCGAAGGTCGCCGCGTTGCGGCCGAGCAGAATCGACGTGGCGCCGACGACGTTGTGCGCCGAGACACTCGACAGATACGGCTTGCCGTTGTCGCCGATGTGCTGCATTCGTTCCCCCTGGTCGATCGGGTCTTGAACGTAGGTCGCCAAACCATGCTCGGCGCCGAGCCGCGCGATCCCCTGATACAGCTCGCACGCCTTCCCCTCAAAGCTGTGGCCGCAAACGACCAGCACCCCGGGGTAGGGGGGCGGGTATTTCGACTCATCGGGGAGGAACATCGTTCCGGTGGCGTAGAAGCGGGGGAGGGTCTCTAAGACGATCTTCTCGATCCGGACACCGTCCTCGCCGGTCATCGTGCCGGTGACTTGGGGGTTGAGCGGGGTTTTTTCCCACAGTTCCCCAAGGTTCTTCCAGAAGTACTCGCGGCGGGCGGTTTGGTAGGCGGCCAGGTCGCCGTCGGGGATTAACTTCTCAAAGTTCTCTTCCCAGGCGGCTTTGGCCCGGTCCAGACCGTTGATCATAACTTGATAGACCATCTGATCCGGTTTTTCGATCAGACCGGCGCGCGCCAGTATTGGTTCGGGGACGTCGGTTTTCGCGTCCTCGCCGCGCGCGTTGGCGCACAGGGCGGCGGTAAGCGCGGCGGCGCTCAAGAGGAAGGAAGCAAGACGCATAGGGGGTTCCTTTCGTGTGTTCCAGGCGTTTTTGGCTGTTGGCGGATATTTCCGCAATACGACGATTTTACCACAACGGCGGGAGCGAAATAAAGCCCCGCGGCCTTTATCGAGGGGGATCGGGCCGTTGGGTTTCGCGCGCGGACAGCCCAAAGGGAAACTTTTTCCGGCGTTTTCGGGCGTCAATTATCCCTTCGGCGCGGATAATCAGCGGGCGGAAACCGCGGAATTTCCGCCCACACAGCGTCGAAAAGCCCTAAAAAAACGGTTTTTCACGAGAATAAAAAATTTCTTCTTCTTGAATGAATTTAACTTGAATAAGAGATTTGTTTATGGTAGACTGAAAAAGCGCAGGAGAGACGGGCCGAGGGTTTTCGGCCGCCGCGGGCGAAAACCGCCCTTTGAAAGCGATCCTTCCGCATAATTGACTAAATCATTGCTTTCACCGCGCGCTGTGGTTTGTCTTATGTAACCGCATAAGAGCGGCGCGCAAAATTCCTTTCCCGTTTGGAGGATGGTACTATGAAAAAGCGAGGTTTTACTCTTGTGGAGCTGCTGGTCGTCATCGCGATCATCGGTATTTTGATCGGCCTGCTCTTGCCTGCCGTTCAGGCGGCCCGTGAGGCCGCCCGTCGTATGAAGTGCACGAACAA
>CADBTE010000057.1 GCA_902797455.1 uncultured Planctomycetota bacterium
ATCTCCAGTCCCTGATCCCAGAGCGAAATCCCCGCGGCGCAGCTCTCGGCCGCGGCGCACAGCTCGTCGTAATCGGGGAGCGGCTCGTCGGCGGCGGCTCGGCGGTCGCGGACGAACCGAAACGTGATCGACGGCGGTGTCGTTCCGGCGTACGGTTCGGGGTCTTCCTCGTCCTCGACGAAGAGGGCGCGGTGCTCCAGCGGGAAATCCCACACCCCTTCCAGCCCCGAGGTCGAGGCCCAGAGGAAGAGCGGTTTTTCCTCGGCGCCCCGGCTGCCGACAATATTGGCCGCCGCGGAAAAGAAGCCGTAAAGCGCGGTCTCCTCGACCGAGTCGGCCAGCCGCTGCCGCGGCGCGGGGAGCAGAACAGTTCGCTCGAAGCCTAGGTCACGCTGCTCGCCGCCTGTGTCCCCCTGCTTCAGATGAACCGTTTCGTAACCGGCCGCGGTCAGTTCCTCGGCCAGGGCCGGTCCCGTACCGGAAGGACCGATTCCCAGATGCGCCGCCTCGACGTCGCGCGTGTCGGTCGAAGCGGCGTAGTGGCTGTCGAAAAGGGCCGAGTTCGACGCCAGGCGGTCGAACGAGGGGGTCTCGGCGCCGCCGCAGCCGTAGGCCCCCAGCGAACCGAGGGCTAAACCTCTGGTCTCGATCACGATGATATCGGGCTGTCGGCTCATTATGTCAGGTAATCTCCCCGTGTCTTAAGAGAAGTCGTAAAACGCCGATCCGATCCGCAGCATGGTCGCCCCCTCCTCGATGGCGATCGGGTAATCGTCGCTCATCCCCATCGACAGCTCCCCGCCGAAAGCGGGGCCGAACGCGCCTTGGCACTGATCTCGAAGCGATCGCAGCTGGGCAAACTGCCGATGGATTTCGTCGGGGCGCGCCTCCAGGGCCGCCATCCCCATCAGGCCGCGTACGCGCAGTTTTGGCGCCAGGGCGAGCATTTCGCCGACGGTATCGAGCGTCTCTTCGGGGGAAAGGCCATGCTTGGTTTCTTCGCCGGAGATTTTGACCTGAACCAGCGCGTCGACCCCGGCGGGGGGAGCCAGTCGGGCGATTTCTTCGGCCAGCGCCAGGGAGTCGACCGAGTGGATCAGCGCCGCGCGGCCGACGACCATTTTGACTTTGTTTTTCTGGAGTGTTCCGATCAGATGCCAGCGGATCCGCTCATCCTGGGCCGCGTCGATTTTTTCGCGGAGCTTTTGCGGGCGGTTTTCGGCCAGATCGAAACATCCGGCCTCGGTCAGCGCCTCGACGAACCCCTCGTCGGGGGCCGCGTACTTGGTGACGGCGATCAAGGTGATCTCCTCGGACCGGCGGCCGCACCGGCGGGCCGTCTCGGTGATTGTCTCGCGCACTCGGGCCACCCTCGCGGCCACTTCCGCGGGCGTATTGCTCATCCCTGCTCTCCCGTTCCCTGTTTGTCAGCGCCGTTTTGCTGAGTGTCGGCGCCGCTTTGCGGGGCGTCGGTACTTTCAGGCTTAGTCTGTTCCGCCGGGGGGGCCTTCGGGGCGTATCGTTCGCGAAGCTCATCGACACGGCCGAAGACGGCCCCTTCGACCTGCCCGTCACCGCCGATCATCACCTCGATCGCCATCGCCGTCCCGAGACGGTAGGCCAAGTCGGCGACGACCGGGGCAAGCGTGTGAACAATCTTTTCCCGTTTTGTGTCGCTGTCGGCCGACTGAAACCGCGTCTGGACATCGCTGTCGGCGAATCTCGGCACCAGCGCGCTGAGAAAGCCGAAATGCCCCAGCGGAGGCTCCGGATAGTAGCGCTCGATCGGGAGAACCACGTCGGCCTCGACCAGGGTGCGCGCCATCATGATCGGGTTCCCCTCATCGTCCTGCGCGAGAATCGCGCAGGCGTTCGGCCGAGCGGGATAGAACCCCTCGAAGATATCCTCGCCGCGGACCTTCTCGGGGAGAAGAGCCCTCAGGCGGCCGGAATGGGTCTCGCGCTCGAACTCGCCGGCGGTTAAAAGGATGGTCAGGTCGCCGCTTTTGCAGCCGGCCTCAAGCAGGTGCTCGACCAGCGCCGCGAGGAGGTACCCATGCTCGACGATGTAGGCGTCGGGGACGATCACCACCGAATCCCCTTCAAATACGACCTCCGAAAGGGGAGGGAAGTTGACCGCCTCGTCGAACGCCTTTTGCAGAATCTGTTTCATCGCGCTTTTTCCCCGATGGTCCTTGTCAAAATATCCCCCGATTATCGTCCTTTTTGATTCCCTTGGCAATACGCTTAAACGTACTAAGGATGCCGGGCCGCGCCGGCCGTTCCCTTTAAAAGAGAGAATTTTTCATTAAGATTATAGGTGGTCACAAGTCGGTTAGAAGTCACGCAAACCATGCTCAAAGGAGAAACACGCCGATGTTTTCAGGTATCGTAGAGGCACTCGGAGAAGTCGCCGCCATCATCCCCGAACCGCCGGGGTGCAAGATTGTCGTTCGTGACGCCGCGATTGCCCCGCAGGTCGACGTGGCCGATTCGGTCGCGGTCAACGGCTGTTGCCTGACCGTCATCGAGAAAGAGGGGGATACCTTCGCCTTTCAGGCCGGTCCCGAGACGCTGGCCCGAACCAATCTAGGCGAACTGAAAAGCGGCTCGCCGGTGAACCTTGAGCTGGCGCTGAAGGTCGACTCGCGGCTGGGCGGGCATTTCGTCAGCGGCCATATCGACGGCCAGGCGGTCCTCGAGAAGGTCGACGATATGGGGGACTGGCAGGATTACTACTTCCGTGTCCCCAAAGAGCTGGCGCGCCAGATGGCGTCCAAAGGATCGGTCGCCGTCGACGGCGTCAGCTTGACGCTGGTGCGCTGCGAGCCGGAGCTGTTCTCCGTCGCGCTGATTCCCTACACTCTCAAGGTGACGACCCTCGGCCGCAAGAAGGTCGGCGACCGTGTCAATATCGAGACCGATATCCTCGCCAAGTACGTCCAGCGCCTCGTCGAGGCCCAGGAGTGGGAATGACCGGATCGTCCAATAACCAGACGCGCACCTACCTGATGCGGCGTTTCGAGACCCTCGGGATCCACCCGCGCAGTCGGCTGGGGCAGAATTTCCTCATCGACCTGAACCTGCTGCGGCTTTTGCGCGACTCCGCCGAGCTGGACCAAAACGACGTCGTTCTGGAGGTCGGAACCGGGACCGGCTCGCTCACCGGCGCGATGGCCGAGCTGGCCGCCGAAGTGGTGACCGTCGAGGTTGATCCGATCATGCACGAGATGGCGAAACAGGAGCTCTGCGACCGAGAGAATATACGCTTCCTCTTCGCCGATATCCTCAAGAATAAAAACACCCTCAATCCCGAGGTCCTCGGCGCCGTCGCCGAAGAACTCGCCAAGGGGGAGAACCGCCGCTTTAAGCTGTGCGCCAATCTCCCCTACGCCGTGGCGACCCCGCTGCTGTCGAACCTCTGCCTGACGAAGACCCCGCCGGTCTCGATGACCGTCACCATTCAAAAAGAGCTGGCCGATCGGATCGTCGCCAAGCCGCGGTCCAGCGCCTACGGCGCGCTGGGGGTCTGGATGCAGGCCATCGGCAATCCGCGCATTGTCCGTGTTATGCCGCCGTCGGTCTTCTGGCCCCGGCCGAAGGTCGACTCGGCGATCATTCAGATCGTCGACAGCCCGCAGAAGCGCTCCCAGATACCGGATCTGAAGTTCTTCAATCAGTTTGTCCGCACCCTGTTCTTTCACCGCCGCAAGTTTTTGCGCTCGGTGCTGGCCAGCGCCGTGAAGGGGCGGCTGAGCAAAGAGCAGGTCGACGAGATCATGGCGTCGCTTTCCCTGGGCGATACCGCCCGGGCCGACGCCCTGCCGGTCAAGAAGATCGTCGATCTGGCGGAACGGGTTCGTCGGCTTCTCCCCGACGGGGCGCTCTACCTTCTGGAAGCGGACAAATCGGGGAAAAAAAACCGCGGCGGCGGCGATCTGGGGGAAGAATAACCCTCTTGTTCGCA
>CADBTE010000058.1 GCA_902797455.1 uncultured Planctomycetota bacterium
ACCCGCGAGCGCGGCGAAAAAGCGATCTGCTTCGTCACCGGGATCCCCGGCGCGGGAAAGACCCTTGTCGGACTCAACACCGCGGTGCGCCAGTTCGAAAGCCGCGATCTGGCGGTCTATCTTTCGGGAAACCAGCCGCTGGTCAGCGTTCTGTCCGAAGCGCTGGCCCGCGACAAGCGCCGTCAGGAAGAGGAGCGGACCGGCCGCCGGTACAATCTCACCGACGCGCGCCGCAGCGTGAAATCGTTCATCCAGATCGTTCACCACTACCGAAACGAGACCCTCAACAAGCTGCGCTTCCCCATCCGAAACCAAACGCTCGAAATCGACCCGGCCAAGGTCAAAAAGCATGTCGAAAGCGGCTATTCCGAGGTAGAGCACGTCGCCATCTTCGACGAGGCGCAGCGCGCCTGGACCAAGACCCAGCTGGCCAACTGGCTCAAGCGCCGAAAACGGATCGACTCGTTCCCGATGTCCGAGCCGGAATTTCTCATCTGGTCGCTCGACCTGCGGGACGACTGGGCGGTGATCGTCTGCTTAGTCGGCGGCGGCCAAGAGATCGGGACCGGCGAGGCGGGGATCGGCGAGTGGATCCGCGCGCTGAATCAGCGCTTCCCCCTCTGGCGGCTGTATATCTCCGACCAGCTTACCGGCCCGGAGTACGGGGGAGAAGAGCTTCAGACCCTCTTAGACCAGAACCCACGAAAGACCTTTAACAGCTCCCTTCACCTGGCGGTCTCGATGCGCTCGTTCCGGGCCGAGCGGCTCTCCGACTTCGTCAACGCCCTTTTAATCGGCGATATTCCCAAGGCGCGCGGTCTGTTTTCGACCCTGACGAACTACCCCATCGCGCTGACCCGTTCGCTCGACACGGCCAAGGGGTGGCTGCGGCAAATGCGCCGGGGAAGCGAACGCTATGGCCTGGTCGTCTCTTCCCAGGCCCAGCGGCTGCGTCCCCTGGCGATCGACGTGCGCTGCAAACCGAACACCGTCCATTGGTTCCTCGACGATATCACCGATATCCGCTCCTCCCTGTTTTTGGAAGATGTCGTCTCCGAGTTCGATATCCAGGGGCTGGAGCTCGACTGGACCGGCCTGGTCTGGGACGGGGACCTGCGCCGCGGGCGCAAAGAGTGGAAATACCTCTGCTTCAGCGCAAGCCGGTGGAAAAACATCAAAGACGCCGAGCGCCGGGCCCACCTGCTCAACGCCTACCGCGTCCTCCTCACCCGCGCGCGGCAGGGGATGGTGATTTGTGTCCCCAAGGGGGATACAAACGACGAAACCCGGCAGCCGGCCTTCTACGACGGGACCTTCGAATACCTGAAAAGCTTGGGGCTTCCCGTGATCGGCTAAAGCCCCCCGAAAGGGCCGAATCGGCTCCTCAGCTAAAAATTTTTTCAAAAATCCGGCGAATCTTCCTCCTTCTTTGTCAAAACCCGCACCCTCGTGCCTATGATTCTTATTGGGCCCCGCTTTGCGGGAAAACGCGGCCTCGATCGGTGCAAACACCGCGTCCCGCGCGGGCCCAACCGTTTCATTAAACAAGTAAAAGTTTGTTAACACGAAAGGGTATTTTCGATGAGTCAATGTATGTTTAGTCAAAGTATGACAGGCCTAAGCACCATGAATCAGAGCTTTTTAGGTCAAACCGTAACAACGCTGCCCCCCGCAAAAATGACTGCCTCAAATAAGTACACAGCCCAAACCAAGCTGTATCCCTTCCAGCGCGCCAGTGTCGAGCGGGCTAAAAAACTCCACGGCGGCCGCTGTTTCCTGGCGCACGAGCAGGGGCTCGGGAAAACACTCATGGCCATTACGCTCATTATCGAGACGAATTCCTTCCCGGCCGTCGTCGTCTGCCCCGCGTCGCTCAAGAACGTTTGGGCAGCCGAGTTCCAGCGCCACTACGGCAAAGAGGTAACCGTACTAAACGGCCGAAAGCCGCAGGACCCCCTGCCGAAAGACGGCGACCGGGTCTATATCCTCAACTACGACATTGTCAGCGCCTGGGAGCAAAAGCTTCTGGAGCTGGCGCCGAAGGTCTTGATTCTCGACGAATGTCAGAAAGTCAAGCACCGCACGACGAAATGGACGAAGAGCTGCGACGCCCTGGCCCGCGCCTCCGAGAGGTTTCTCGCCCTTTCCGGAACGCCGATGACGGGCAACCCGGCCGATCTGTATACGACCCTCTCCATGATCGCGAAAGGGCGTATCATCAACCGCCGCGAGTTCATGAATCGGTATACCCGGTGGTATACCGATCATTTTGGCAACGAGCGTGTCGTCGGGACCAAAAACGCCGAGGAACTCCACAACGCGCTGCGCGATTATTATATGATCCGCTATAAGATCGACGATGTGATCAAAGATCTCCCCCCCTATGTCCGTCAGACGACCTTTATCGAAATGACGCGGGAGCAGCGGGCCGAATACCAAAAGATGAGGGACGATTTCACCCGGTGGCTGGCCGAACACTATCCGAATCGCCGTATCCCCCGCAGCGATATGGCGCTGGTCCTGTCGCGGCTGTCGGCGATGCGCGTGCGCGTCGCCGAGTGGAAGGTGCCGCTCATCAAAGAGGCGATCGACAACTTCCTGGAGTCGAACGACGGAAAGATCATCGTCTTCGGCCTGCACCATAAACTGCTTGATCCGCTGACGGACTGCTATAAGAACCACGGCGAGCCCGGCAAACCGCTCCTCGTTCGCCTCGACGGCAAGACGCCGCAGAAGAAGCGCGCCGAGGCGGTCGACGCCTTCCAAAACGGCAGCGCCCGCGTCTTCCTCGGCCAGATGAACGCCGCCGGGCTGGGGCTGACTCTCACCGCCGCGCGCCACAGCTTGTTTGCCGAACTTGACTACCTCCCGACCAACCACCTTCAGGCCGAATCGCGCACCCGGCGCATCGGAAGCGAGGGTTCGTTCATCCAGTACAACTATTTGGTGATGAAAGACACCCTCGAAGAGGCGGTGGCTCAGCGGCTGTTCGCGCGGCAAAAGGCGATCAATCGGGTGATCGACGGCAAAAACGAAGAGGAGGACGCCAAGACGGATAACTTCAACGTCTTAGGCGGTGTCCTCGCCGACGACTTCGGCTACTGTTTGGTGTAAAA
>CADBTE010000059.1 GCA_902797455.1 uncultured Planctomycetota bacterium
AAGATTCTGGTCCCCGGGGTCGAATGTGTGATCGAGGGGGCTGAGCGCTTGTCGGTGGGGGAAGAGGTCAAAGTCATTGGGATCGATCCGGCCATGACAGCGAATCTCCCCAAGGCCTTTGGGCATATGATTCTCCCCCGTTTGGAGGACAATCCCTTCTTTAATCTCCCTGATGAGAATCAGGACTCGTCCCCTGATTCGGAGTCGACCGAGGCCAACTCCCGTCCTGTTTCCCAGCCGGCTCCCGCGGCGCTTCACTGATGCCGATTGCAGTAGGAAGGTACCGCGAAAATGGTTCAGTTCGCTATCAATAACCCCATTAAGGTCACCGTCGGCGTCCTTTTGACTTTGCTTTTCGGCATCTTGGCGCTGACCAGTATCCCGATTCAGCTTACCCCCGACGTGGAACGTCCTTTGGTGACGGTCTCGACCCGATGGGAGGGGCGTTCCCCGGAGGAGATCGAAAAGACGATCGTCATCGAGCAAGAGAAATATCTCAAGACACTCCAGGGGCTCTACCGCATGCAGTCGTCGGCCCAACTGGGGCGGGCGTGGATTCGGCTTGAATTCAACGTTGGCTACGATATCACCCGCGCGGTGTTGGAGGCGTCAAACCGTCTGGATGAGGTCCCAGACTATCCCGACGATGTCGATCGACCGGTGATTCGCGCGGCAAGCGCCGAGACCGATGAGGCGATTGCCTACGCCGTGATCCAGGCTCAGGCTCCTGGACCGGGTTTTGAGATCGCCGAATTCTATGACTATGCCGATCGTTTTATCAAACCCGCTATTGAGCGAATCGAGGGGATTTCCCAGGTCGATATCTATGGCGGGCGTGAGCATGAGGTCCAGGTTCGATTTGACCCGTCGGTTCTGGCGCAAGCGGGGATTACCGTCACAGAGCTGATGACCGCGCTTCGCGGTGACAATGTCGACGAGTCGGCCGGGGATATGGGGCTCGGGCGGCAAGATATTCGTTTTCGCGTTGTCGGTCGGTTTGAGGAATTGGAGCCGATCCGCAAGACGATCGTAAAATTTGACGATGGAACCCCCATCTATGTCGAGGATATTGCCGATGTCAATCTGGTCCTGAAAAAGCAAACGTTCTTTGATACGAGCAAGGGGGAAGGATCGATGACGATGATGTTCCGCCGTGAAGTCGGCGCGAACGTCTTGGAAGTGATGAAAAAAGTCAAGGCCGAGCTGAAAAAGCAGACCGAGGAGGGGGGACTGTTTCGCGGATACAAAAACGATATCTATCAAATTCGCCCGAAGATGCTCTACGACGATTCGGATTACATCAATAAGGCGATTGGTATCGTTCGAGAGAACCTCGTCTCCGGTGCCGTGTTGGCGGTGATCGTTCTTTTGATCTTCCTGCGCAGTACCCGTCCCACGCTGATCATTTCGCTCTCCATCCCTCTTTCGGTCCTGGCGACTTTTGTCGTCATGAAATTAACCGGCCGGACGCTCAATGTTATTTCTCTGGCGGGTTTGACTTTTGCGATCGGGATGGTGGTCGACTGCTCCATTGTGGTTCTCGAGAATATCGACCGCCACGTCCAAATGGGGAAAAAACCTACCACCGCCGCACTGGATGGGACACGTGAGGTTTGGGGGGCTCTCCTCTCCTCGACGGCGACTACCGTGGCGGTCTTTGGTCCGGTACTCACTATTAAGGAAGAGACAGGCCAGCTTTTCTACGATATCGTCCTGGCGATTTGCGCGGCGATCATCCTCTCGATGTTCGTTGCTGTGACCGTCATTCCCTCCGCTTGCTCGCGCCTGATGCGTGGAAAGCGAAAGAAGCAGAATCCCCTGGTCCGATTCTCAAAGTCTCTTTTTGGAATCGCTCCCTTCTTTGGCTGGCTGGCCAAAGGGTTCTCGAACTTGGTCTATGTTCTTACCTTCCGGTCGTTTTCGGGAATCTGGATCCGCGTGGTCCTGATCCTGGTTATTTCGTCCGCCTCGGTCTTCCTCTGCTGGAAGATGATGCCTCCGGCCAGTTATCTTCCGAATGGCAACAAAAACGGCGTGACCGGAATGATGTCGGTTCCGCCCGGGTACTCGCTGAAGCAAAATACACTCCTTGGTCGTCGAATCACCGCCGCGCTGCGCCCCTATTGGGAGGCAAAAACCTACGAGGATGTCAAGAAAATCACCGATGCCGATCCCCTGATCGACATTAAAACCGGTAAGGTGGTAGAACATGTCCCTCCGATCGGTGAGTTCTTTATGGTCCTCAGCCCATCCACGGTTTTTTTGATGGTCACCAGTGCCGATCCTCAGAATGTACGTCCTATTGTCCCCTTGATCAGTAAAATTTTAAACTCTCTTCCCGAGACCCAAGGGATGGGGCTGCAGCAATCCCTCTTCGGACGAATGGCGGGAGGGAATACCGTCACGTTTGAGGTGATCGGCGATAACTTGACCCAACTGCGCCAGAGCGCTTCTTACCTGCAAAAACGGCTCCAAAATATCTATTCCGCGGCCGGTGTCCGAACGAATCCGACCGAAATTGTCTTGACCGGTCCGGAGCGCCGAATCGCGATTGATCAGATTCGCGCGAAAGAGCTTGGGCTGAGCGTTCGACAGGTGGCTGATACCGCTCGAGCGATGATCGACGGTGTCTATTGCGGCGATTTCGACTTTGAGGGGGATACCATTGACCTGACCGTGGTTCGAGATCCTGCTCTGCCGATCAATCCGGACGATTTTGGCTCCATTCCGATCCCGGTGACCGATAACGATAAACAGAAAAAGATCATCCCGTTCTCGGATGTGGTGCACTTTGTCCCCGCTGAAGCGTCCCAGCAGATTCGCCGCTATGAGCAGGAACGCGCGATTCGGATTCAGATTTCTCCGCCGGACGATGTCGCGCTGGAGTCGGTGGAACAGCAAATCCAGGAAGAAGTCGCCCAGGCACGTGCCGAGGGCGGGATCGGAAGCGGTATACGAATCGTGATGTCCGGTTCCGCCGATAAACTGGCTCAGACCCGTGCCGCGATGCTGGGAAAGTGGTCCGGGTGGAATCGGGAATCGCTTATTTCGCTGTGTTCGAGCCGATTCTTCCTCTCACTGGTGATCACCTACCTGTTGATGGCGGGCCTTTTTGAAAGCTTTCTCTATCCATTGGTGATTATGTTCAGTGTCCCCTTCGCGATGGTTGGAGGTTTTCTTGGGCTGGCCTATGTCCACCACCTCGATTCGACCCAGCAGCTCGATACCCTGACGATGCTCGGTTTTGTTCTTCTCATCGGTGTTGTGGTGAACAACGCGATTCTCCTGGTTCACCAGACGCTCAACTTCATGCGCGGTTTCGGTGAATCCGAAGAGGATATTGTCGAGAAACTCCCCGCACGCGAGGCGATCCGGCAGGCGGTCTATACTCGACTGCGCCCCATCTTCATGACGACCGCGACGAGTGTCTTTGGAATGCTTCCCCTGGTAACCGCCACCGGCGCGGGAAACGAACTCTACCGTGGTCTTGGGGGGGTGGTGCTCGGCGGGATGGTTTGCTCGACCATCTTTACCCTCTTTGTCGTCCCCCTTCTTCTGAGCTTGGTCTTCGACGCGGAAGATATTGTTCGCGGGATCAAAGGTCGTTTTCTTAGTAAAAAGACGGTTTCCGAGGGGGATTCCTCCCCGGTTTCTCCCGTGGGGGAAGGTCAGTGACCTGTCTGTGGCCGCGCAGGCCCGCTGCTCCCCTGCGGGGGCTGATTACCGGAGCCTCGTCGGGGATTGGACGAGCGTTGGCCTCGCAGCTGGCTAGCCGCGGTTTTTCGCTGGTTGTCTCGGGACGCCAAGAAGAGACGCTCCGAACGCTCGCTCAGGCGATTGAGAAGCAGTACGGTGTACACTGTTTTCCCTTTCCGGGGGATTTAACCGCTGTTGCTGTGCGACAGGGGCTTCTGGCCGAGACCGAAGTAAAGCTGGGCGGATTGGACCTATTGGTCAATAACGCCGGCTGCGGCGCTATTGGATACGTCGAAGAGATCGACGATGAGGCCGCGCGCCGATTGGTCGATCTGAATTTTCTGGCTCCCGTTTCACTCACCCGTGAGGCTCTCCCGCTTCTTAGACGCTCGGCGGCCGCGCGAAGAACAGACCGTCGGGGGGGCCTTCCGGCGGTGATTTTTGTCAGTTCTATCGTCGGTCTTGTCGGAACCCCCGGATATGGTGTCTACGGTGCGGCAAAGGGGGCGATACGTCTTTTCGCCGACTCGCTCCGCGCCGAGGTTGCCAGCGACGGAATCGGGGTATTGACGGTGATGCCGGGAACGACCGAGACTCCTTTTTTCGACCGTCTCGTCGCCTCGGGGAGACGGCCCCGCTTGCCGAAACACCGTGCCCTTCCTCCTCAAACGGTGGCACGGAGGATTGTCCGTGCTCTTTTTCAGGGAAGGCATCGTCTGCTGACTCACCCTGAGTCTCGTTGTCTTGCCCACTTGGACCGAATCTGCCCCGCCTTGATCGATTGGGTGATGAGACGCTGCGGTTAAAAATGCCGAAGCAAGTTACTTTTAACGTCTTTTCGAGTTGTAACGGCCGATCCTCACGGCCGCGGGGAAGTCTAACCCTCGTTTTTCGGAAAAAAAAACTCCGTTAGGAGATTCGTAACCTAGATTTAGTTCAAATCGAGGTTTTGGACCCTTCGGCGGAGTTCTCCGAGATGACAGTTTTTCATTCGTGTCCCGTTGGGGAACGAACCGTGATGTCAGAGCATCTGAAGAGACGGCGTTATGGCTGTTTCCAGCTGACCGATGCGCTTCGTCCGGCGCTGGATCTGCGGATTCTTCCTGAGGAAGGATACCGCCGTTCGCTCCAACGTGAGGCGATTTCGGGGATATTCGTTCCTATGGTGACCTGTGCCGCCTCCGGTGAGCACCTGTTTGACATCTTTTTGGAGACACTCGACATTTTAGCCCCAACCGTCGATTTGGTTCTGCGCACCAGTCACACTGGCTATCCGATCGAACGACGGCGGGAGCAAATAGATCTGGTCGTACTCGAGTCGATCTTTTATGATTTTGAGGAGTCAATTCTCCATGACGGCTCTTTGGGGCTGTCTGTGTTTGATTGTCATAACGAAGTCACTTTTGATGAGCACAAACTTCTGATTGTCTCGGGAGAGAACACACGAAGAAGCGAGGCGGTTTTTCATCGGTTCGGCATTCATCACCGTCGGCGGATTCGGTTCCTCACCGATTCGGAGCATATCCATACAACCACACACCTCCGGCGCCGGGAAGCGGATCAGCTGATGGTGGCGCTTGGTCTGGATGGGGATTCTCTATTTTAACACGGCGAGCAATATTTGCTCTTGTCAAGAGAGGTTGAAAACGGTATCTTCCGACGGGTTTATTGGGGCCTGTACAAGGAGAACCGAGATTGAGTTCCGCTATGCGAAGAGTAACATTCGCCCTGCTCGGGCTTTTTGTGTTCGGCGCTTGCGCTGGGTGTCAGGCACTCAACGATGACCCGAACAACAATCGGTGCTGGTTCCCCAGTCTCATGGAACCGGGGCATCTTAATCCCGCTCATGAAAAATATACCCCCGAGGGGAGCGATCCCTTTCCGAACGCCAATATCGGCCCGAAGGCCGTTCAGGCGCGTCCCCAATATTGGGAGAACCCCCGCGACTGGAATCGAGACGTAACCTCGACGCCGTCCGCCGATCTGACCATTGACACGACCTCGATGTAATTATCTTCTCGCGCGGTTTTTTGATCTCTTACGGCTCGTGGAACGAAATGTGTTTCGTGGTCCAGTTCAGCTGTTTGTCCAATTCACTGGGGGTGAGGAACTGGGGTGGGAAGATTGGCTTGGGGGAGAAGATATCCTCGCTGCGATGTTCCCCGTTGCTCTTTTCCAAAGAAAGTGTATCGGCCACCTCGTCCTGAAGGATACGAAGCCACTCAGGAGGCTCAAAGCCGATTCCCGCCTGTTGCCTGGCGAAAAACTCTACCTGATTTGACAATCGGCGGAACGACTCGTTCTGTTCTCCTTCGGTCCTAACCCGTTGGGTCACTTCGGGAATGAGGCCGCACATTTGGTCGATCTGGAGCGGTCGGACAAATCTCTCGGAGAGGCGCTCACTGATACTGGGGAGTGAAATCCCATATTGCTTGCTTAACTGTTGGTAGCTTTGGAGAATTTCCTCCGAGGTCTTGACGCTTTTTTGACCGAGCCGCTCTTCCCAGAGTGTGGCAGCGTTGTTGAACCCATACTTGATGAGCGTCTGATGAACCCAGTAGACCGGTTTGAGATTCCAGGAGATACGCTCGTACATTGTCAGGACACGGAGCATATCAAGGAACATATAGATCTTCTCACCATGATCCGAATGGGTCGTGGTACTGTTGTAATCGATGTATTCGGAGAAATTCTCGGCAACGCACTCTAAAACCGTCTCCAGGCAGGAGACCGCCAGCCGGAAGGGATATTGATTTTGGACAAGCGCGTCGACGAGTCCCTCACCGATTTCAAGCGTCTGACCGTCTTGATAGAGGGTCATCAAAGAGCGAAGGTAGTTCCCAACCCCTTGATGCAGAATGGCACGGATATTTCGGAAGACGAGGAACTCTTGGGTAAAGATATCGCTTCC
>CADBTE010000060.1 GCA_902797455.1 uncultured Planctomycetota bacterium
CCGGTTCGCGCCGCCGGGGGAACGGATAAGAAGTTATGGGCAGTACGGGACTCGAACCTGTGACCTTCTGGGTGTAAACCAGATGCTCTAACCAAACTGAGCTAACTGCCCCCGTTATTCCTTAAGGCATCAGCGGCATTTTACCCTCTGAGGGGACTTGTTCAAAGTCCCCCTCACGGGGGCGGCGCGGCGCTTAACGCCCCTTGTCAAAACATGTTATCCGGCAATAATGAACCTTTACGCCGCCGGTTTTTAGGAAGAATAAGTAAACTTTCCCTCCCCCATCCGCTCCGGCCCGGCCTCCCCTTCGAACCCTACCGGTAAACGCGATATGACGGATCTGACACATCGTCGAAATATTGGTATTTCGGCCCACATCGACTCCGGAAAGACCACCCTTTCCGAGCGTATCCTCTTCTACACGGGGAAGTCGCACAGAATTGGGGAGGTCCACGACGGTGAGGCGACGATGGACAGTATGGAACTGGAGCAGGAACGCGGCATTACCATCGCCAGCGCCGCGACCAACGTCACCTGGGGAGAGACCTCGATCAACCTGATCGATACCCCGGGCCACGTCGATTTTACCGTCGAGGTGGAACGGGCGCTGCGGGTGCTCGACGGCGCTGTTTTGGTTCTTTGTTCGGTCGCCGGCGTCCAGGCGCAGTCGATCACGATCGACCGGCAGATGAAGCGCTACGCCGTTCCGCGCCTGGCGCTGATCAATAAGATGGACCGCGTCGGCGCCAATCCCGAGCGGGTGGTCAAGCAGCTGAAAGAAAAGCTCGACTGCGACGCGGTTTTAATGCAGCTGCCGATCGGTGTGGAGGATCGGTTCCGGGGGGTGATCGACCTGGTGAAGGGGGAAGCGGTCTATTTTGACGGCTCCCAGGGGGAGATCGTCCGCCGCGAGCCGGTTCCCGAAGAATATCGCCGGCAGTATCAAGACGCCCGCCGCTTTTTGCTCGAAGCGCTGTCGATGTACAGTGACGAACTTCTCGAAATGCTTTTGGGAGACAGGGACGTTCCCGAGGAATTGATCCATCGGGTCGTTAAGTCGGCAACCCTTTCGCGCCAGCTGACCCCTGTCTTTCTGGCGTCGGCGTACCGGAACAAAGGGGTGCAGCCGCTTCTCGACGCCGTGGTTCGCTACCTTCCCTCGCCGCTGGACCGCGAAGCGTGGGCCTATGTGAGAACCAAGGAGGAAACGCCCAAAGAGGAAGAAACCGGTGCCGAAGGGGCCGAAGAAAAGCAGGCCGTCGGCGCCGAAGGGGCCGGTGATGAAGCGGCCGCGCCCGCCGAAGGCGGGACCGCCGAGCGGGCCGGCTCGCAGAAAAACGGCGAGGAGAAAGCCGCGGAGGAGGGTTCCGCCGAGCGGGCCGGCGCCGATGAGAACACCGCCGGGGGACAGGATGATTCCGATTCCCCGACACCGCTGGCCGGAATGCGCCGCGTCGCCCTCAAGCCCGATCCGGAGGAAAGGCCGGTGGCGATGGCTTTCAAGCTGGTCGAGGATCCGTACGGAACACTCACCTTCCTGCGTGTCTATCAGGGGACAATCAAAAACGGCTCGTTCTACTACAATCAGCGCACGGGGAAGAAAGAGCGCATCAGCCGCCTGTTCCGCATGCACGCCGAGCAGCGGGTCGAACTCGACAAAGGGGAGGCGGGGGATATCGTCGCGGCGATCGGCTTAGACGGCGCCGGCGGCGATACCTACGCCGATGAACCGAACTGCTGCGCGCTGGAGTCGATCTTCGTCCCCGAGCCGGTGATTCGAATCGCTATTCGGCCGAAGCGGACCGAAGACCTCGACCGTCTGGCCAAGGCGCTGCGCCGGTTCCGCAAAGAGGACCCGACCCTCTCGGTGGTGACCGACCCCGAAAGCGGCGAGACCCTGTTGGCCGGTATGGGGGAGCTTCACCTCGATATCTACCTGGAGCGAATCCGCCGCGAGTACAAGGTCGAGGTCGAGTCGGGCGCCCCGAGTGTCAGCTACCGCGAGGCGCCGACCGAGGCGGTCGTGTTTGATACAAAGCACAAAAAACAGTCGGGCGGCAGCGGTCAGTTCGCCCATATCCGCGGCGAGATGTCGCCGATTCCCGAAGACGAGGTCGGGGAAGAGGCGTTCGAGTTCATCGAGAAGATCGTCGGCGGCGTGATCCCCGCCGGGTATATTCCCGCCATCGAGAAGGGGTTCCGCTCGTCGCTGCAAAAAGGGCCGGTCGCCGGTTTCCCGATCGTCAACCTGCGGATCCTGATCAACGACGGTTCCTACCACGAGGTCGACTCCAGCGACCTGGCCTTCCGCATCTGCGCCCAGACGGCTTTGCGCGAGAATTTCCCGAGGACCAAACCGGTCATTCTCGAGCCGGTGATGAAGATCGAAATCGAGTGCCCCAGCACGTTCCAGGGGAACGTGATCGGCGATTTAAACCGCCGCCGGGGGCTGATCAATATCACCGAGACCCTTGGGCCGACCTGCCGCGTCGAGGGAGAGATCCCGCTGGCCGAGACGTTCGGCTATATGACGGCGCTTCGCAGCATGACGCAGGGGCAGGGGACCTTCTCGATGGAGTTCCTCAAGTACAAGCGGGTTCCCACCTCGATTCAAGAGACGATCATCAAGCAGCGCAAAGAGGCCCAATCGGGCAATTGACCGCTTTTTTAGGCCCGGTCAGATTCCGGAATCAGCCCCGCGTCACGGATTTGCCTGATCGCCGCGGCGTGGGTCTGGTCGGGGGTTTCGAGCGTCGCCGCCTTGTTTGGATAAATCTCGTAGAGCGCGCGGTATTTGGTGGGGGTCAGGTTCGGCATCACGACGTTGGCTCCGCTGCGCAGCCCCATCGCGCGGCCGTGTTGGCCGTCGAGCGTGGCGATGGCGGTGGTGCTGGGGATATTCGCCCCGGGGAGCAGCAGCCGGGTCAGCGCGATCATCGCAAAGGCCATCTCGTTGGAGGGAACCACCTGGCGGTCGGCTTCCGGATAACGCCAGCCGGCCTGCCGCAGCAGCGCCGCGCGGCGGGGGTCGTCTTGAGGCAGAGCCAGCGCCTCGGCCGCCTTTCCCAGCGGGGTATCGCTGTGGGGAAGGTAGGGGCCGCTTCCCACCATATCGAGCCGCAGTTCGCTAAAGAGCATTAAATCGCGGGCCAAATCCTCGGTGGTCTGGCCCGGTATGCCGATCATCACGCCGCTGCCGATCTGGTACCCCATCTGCCGAAGGCGGCCGAGCATCGCGACCCGGTCGGTCGTCTTGGCGACTCCGCCGTCGCCGCCGCCGCTGGGGTGAATCGCCTCGAACAGCCGCCGGTTCGATGTCTCCAGCCGCATGAGGTATCGGTCGGCGCCGGCTTCCTTCCAGCGGAGGAAAGCGCTGTCGGGCCGCTCGCCGAGGGAGAGCGTCACGATCAACGAAAACTTCTGTTTGATCGCCGCGATGATCTCGGCGATCGTCTCGTCCGAAAGCCCCGCGTCCTCGCCGGCCTGAAGAACGACCGTACCGTAGCCGAAGCGCTTGGCCAAAGAAGCGGCCTGGAGGACCTCGTCGATCGTCATTCGATAGCGGGCGATACCGCGGCGCCCGGCGCGCACCCCGCAGTAAAGGCAGTTGCGCCGGCAGTGGTTCGACAGCTCGATAAGACCGCGCAGATAGACGACGTCGCCGACACGCTCCCGGCGCAGCGCGTCGGCCCGCCGGCGAAGACGCTCGAGACGGTCGCCGGACGGTTCGGTTAAGTGGGCAAGGATTTCGTCGTAAGAAAGCACAGCGCTGTTGCCTCGAAAGGGGTTGAACATAGATACGGGCGCAAAAAAAGCCGCAGGAACCTTGACGGGCACGCTGCGGCTTTGTTCGAGTTTTGTGACTTACGAAATAAACTCACGTAAGCGGAGGACAAGGGACTCGAACCCTCAACCGGCAAGCCGGCGCCTGATTTCGAGTCAGGTTGCTAACCAATTCGCGTATCCTCCCTAAGGGTACGGCCCATTATATCTAACGCGGAGGTTTTTGCAAACCCCCCGGAGGGCCGTTGGGGTGGTATTTTTGATTGAACGGGGCGGGGTCGAACTCGTCGCGCAGCTGGGCGGCGGGAAGGTATCCCGCCCGCCGCGCCGCCTCGGCGTCGTCGTTCGGGTCGATCGGCCGATTGGCGCGGGTTTCCGCCAGCTCGATGTTGGCGGAAAGCCCGCCGGCATCGCGGGAGCCGGAGGTCTGGATATAGGCCGCCGGCACCCCTTCCGAACCCCCCTCCCGCGCCGTGTATCGTCTGGGGCGGTTCGGGTCGGGGGTATAATCGCGCATCTTGCCCGAGAGCGACCGGAGCCAGTCGGTGAAGGTCTGATAGTCGCGCAGCGACTGTTCATCCTCGCCGAACGGCCAGACTCGTTCCCCGTCGATTCCGACGATTTCGGGGTGATGGAGGATTGGGCTGCTCTGTGGATTGCGGCACGAGACGAAATCGAGGACCGACTCGAGATTACGCAGCCGGACCAGGTGAAAATCACGCGCGCCGCGGGGGTCTTCCAGCGTGAACGCCGAGTCGCATCCGTCGCCGTGGCAGTCGCTCGCCGAGCAGCGGGCCAGCAGCACCGGCTCGACTTTGCGGGTGTACCGTTCCTGCACGGCGAAGGGGATCTTTTTGGCGAAAGCCGACAGCCGCGCCTTCTCGGTGTCCTGTTTGGGGAGCAGGCCGGTGGAGGCCAGCGAGGTATCGGACGGTCCGCTTTCGGCCGCCTCCGCGGTGCGAAGGGCCGCCTGGTTTTTGATCCGCTCGACATACTCCATCTTCCCGATATGCTCCAGCAGCGCGCTTTTGCGCACCGGGTCGGTCGTGGCGTCGGCCGCCGCCTTGAGATAGGAAATCGCCTCGGCGGAGAGCTGGTTTCGTCCGGCCCAGTCGGCCAGGCGCAGGAGGGAGCCGATATCGCCGGCCGGCAGCTGGCGCAGCTGGTACTCGAACAGCTCCTCGCGCGAGAAGCCGACAAACAGGACATCGAGCTTCGAGATGGTCAGCCCCCCGCTGTCGTTGGGGGAGCGAAGAAAGACGGTCTCCCCCCGGTCTTCGGGTATCCCCTCTTGAATCAGTCCGGTGCGGGTCAGGAAGAAGCGGATTTCGCTCTTATCCGTCGCGGCGCCGTTTTGTGCCCCGGCGCGCGGGGAAACAGGGAAAAGCGAAAGCGCGGCGAAGAGAATCGCCCAAAGACAGAAGAAGACCCGCGCCCCGGCTTTTCGGCCGGTCGTTCGGCGGGCTTCGCTGTTTCGGACGGTCAGGGACATAGCG
>CADBTE010000061.1 GCA_902797455.1 uncultured Planctomycetota bacterium
GACGAGACACTGATCGTCTCGATTATGCACGCCAATAACGAGACCGGCGTGATTTTCCCCGTCTCGGAGCTGGCGCGCATCACGAAGCAGACCGACGAGGCGATTATCTTCCATACCGACGCCACCCAGTCGATGACGAAACTGCCGATCGACTTAGCCGGCGAGATGAAAAACGTCGATCTGCTTTCCTTCTCCGGCCATAAGTTCCACGCCCCCAAGGGGGTCGGCGCGCTGTTCATTCGCCGCGGCACGCCGCTTCGCCCCTTCCTCTACGGGGGGCATCAGGAAGGCGGCCAGCGCGCGGGAACCGAGAACGTCCCCTACATTATTGGTATGGCCAAGGCAGTCGAACTGGCCGCCGCCACCCACCGCGAGGACGTCCAAAGGATGACCGCTCTGCGCGACCGGCTGGAAAAGCGCCTGGTCGAGTCGATCCCCTACCTCGAGGTCAACGGCGGCGGCGCCGAGCGTATGCCCAATACGCTCAACGTCGCCTGCCACGCGGTCGAGGGGGAGAGCTTGCTCATGTCGCTGGCCGAGGCGGGGATCTGCGCCTCCAGCGGTTCGGCCTGCACCTCCGGGTCGCTCGAGCCGTCGCACGTCCTGCGGGCGATGGCGGTCCCCTCGACCGCCATCCACGGCAACCTGCGCTTCAGCTTAAGCCGCTACACCACCGAGGAACAGATCGACACCGTGGCCGAGGTCTTCCCGAAGATCGTCGCCAGCTTGCGCCAGCTCTCGCCGTTCTGGAACGACCATCAGCAGCGCCCCGACTTCTCGTCGTGGCAGAGTGAACTGGAAAAGAAATACGCGAAAGACCAGGCAGCGCCTGAGGGGTAAATCATACAGCCATGGCACGCACCTTAGTTTTTGGGACAGGGAACCGTCATAAGGGAAAGGAACTCTCCGAACTGCTCGCCCCCCTGGGGATCGGGGTCCTGACGCTGGCCGATTTCCCCGACGCCCCCCGTCCGGTGGAGAACGGCACTTCGTTCGCGCAAAACGCCGAGATCAAAGGCAGCCAGATCGCCCTGGCCCTGCGTCATTGGACGGTCGCCGAGGACAGCGGCCTTTCGGTCGACGCCCTCAACGGCGAGCCGGGGATCTTTTCGGCGCGATTCTCCGATCCCGGGGCGACCGACCAGCGGAACAACGATCGGCTCCTGGAGAAGCTCGGCCGGCTCCCCCCCGAGAAGCGCCTGGCGCATTACACCTGCTCGATGGTGCTGGCCGATCCCGACGGGCAGATCCGCTTTCGCGCCGAGGAGTATTGCCACGGCCGAATCTTAACAGCGCGGCGTGGCCAAAACGGCTTCGGCTACGATCCCCTCTTCGAGGTGATCGAGTACCACAAGTCCTTCGGGGAACTGGCACCGATCCTCAAAAGCGTTATCAGCCACCGCGCCCGCGCCACCCGGCGTCTTTTGGCCTTCCTAAAGCAGGCCCGCTTGGGCGACGATGTCTTTAACTAACAATCAACCATTTTAGACGAACAAACCGCTGCCGCGTCAAAATCAAGGAGAGAAGCGCTTATGTCCGATACGAGTGAACTTGCCTCTTATTGCCTCCAAACCGCCGAGAAGGCAAAGGCGGCGTCGCGCCTTTTAGCCGCCGTCGACGGCCAGAAGAAGAACGACTGGATCGCCCTTTGCGCGAAGATGCTGACCGACCGCCGCGCGGAACTTCTGGCCGCCAACGCTGAAGACCTTAAGGCGGCCGAAAGCAACGGGCTGTCGCCGGCGATGATCGACCGTCTGCGCCTGACCGACAAGACCCTCGATTCGATGGCGACGGCGCTGAGCGAAATCGCCTCGTTCCCCGATCCGGTCGGGCGGATTCTCACCTCCTCGATTCGGCCCAGCGGCCTGGAGGTACGCAAGGTCTCCGTCCCTCTGGGGGTGGTATTTTTCATCTATGAGTCAAGACCGAACGTGACGACCGACGCGGCGGCGATCTGCGTTAAAAGCGGGAACGCCGTGATTCTGCGCGGCGGGAAAGAGGCGATCCACTCGAACCTGGCGCTGGGCAAAATCCTCGCCGACGCCGCCGAGCAGACCGGTCTTCCGCGCGACGCCGTGCAGCTGGTCTCGACGACCGACCGCGACGCGGTCGATCAGTTCCTCTCGATGCCGCAGTACATCGACGTGACCATCCCCCGCGGCGGGGAAGGGCTGATCCGCCGCGTCAGCGACAACGCGCGCATGCCGGTGATCAAGCATTTCAACGGCAACTGCCACGTCTATATCGATCGCTTCGCCGACGAGCAAACGGCCCTGGCGGTGGTCGTCAACTCGAAGTGCCAGCGTCTGGGGACCTGCAACACGGCCGAGTCGCTGGTGATCCACAGCGAGGCGGCGCCGACCCTCTGGCCGAAGATCGCCGCCGCGCTGATCGAAAAGGGGGTGGAGATCCGCGGCGACGCGCGCCTGCGCTCGCTGACCCCCCAGATCAAGCCGGCCGAAGAGGACGATTACGACCGGGAATACCTCGCCGCGATTATCTCGGCGAAGATGGTCGATTCGCTCGACGAGGCGATCGACCATATCAACAATCACAGCTCCCACCACACCGAGGCGATTATCACCCGCGATCTGAACGCTTCCCGCCAGTTCACCACGCGGATCGACTCCTCGGCGGTGATGGTCAACGCCAGTACCCGCTTAAACGACGGCGGCGTCTTCGGCCTCGGCGCGGAGATCGGCATCTCCACCGATAAATTCCACGCCCGCGGTCCGTGCGGCATCAATGAGCTGACCAGTTACAAGTACGTCGTCATCGGCGAGGCGCACCTGCGGCAGTAAGGCGTTTTTTCGCGGAAAAAGCGCGGTAAAAAAGAAGGGGATTGTGTCCCCTTCTTTTTTATTGTCCGGTGATCGAATCGCGCTGCTTCTTCAGCCGCACCGCCGATACCTTCACGACCGTCTTGAGCTTCTGCGCGAAGAGCGAGACGGTGTACTCCTCGAGCATCCAGCGGTAGTGCTCCAGTTCCGGGAGGAAGAGCCCCGCCTCGGCGTGACGCCGGGCCAGTGCCTCGTAGTCGTCCCAAAGTCCGTTGAGCTCCTCGGAATATTGCCTGTCCTGCGCCCCCTTGCCGGCGGAGATCGACTCGTACCGGACGGCGGCCGCCTGGAAGTAGCGGGGGTATTCCCAGAGCCAATTCATCGGGACAAATTGGTAAAAACCGGGATAGAGCAGCCGCTCGAAGAGCCGGCGGCAGTCCCCCCGCGCCGTGGTGTACTGCGGCGCGCGGTGCGAGTCGATGGCGCGGCGGGCGTCTTGAAAGCTCGTCAGAAACCTTTTCAGCCATTGGGTCACCTCGATGGTCGCCCGGCCGATTCGTCCCCGCGCCTCGGTCGTCAGACGGTTGAAATCTCCCTCGCAGCGGGGCAGGGGGGCCTCGTCAATCATCAGCGCGCGGCGGGCGATCAGCCGGGAAGAGACAACCTTAAAAGGGAACTCCGGAAGGGTGGCGGCGATCGCCTGCATTTTGTTCCCGTC
>CADBTE010000062.1 GCA_902797455.1 uncultured Planctomycetota bacterium
CCCCGAGGCAAGCAGGGGAACGCCGGTATCGGGAACAGCGGCGCTCGGCGCGGCCGGGGCCGCGGCGGTATCGGCCGGCGAGGCGGGCGCGGCGGCCGGAATGTTTTCGGCGGCGATATTACCGCCGATATCCGGCAGCGGGAACGAAACCGGGTCAACCCCCGGCGCGGCGGCCGGAGCGCTTTCGGCGGCGGCAGGATGCTCGGCGGGGATCGTCACCGTCTCGGTGATCGCGGGAAACGCCACCACGCTGCTGTCGGCGGCATCGCCGACCGTCATCTGACTTGTCGGCATCTGACTTGCCGGCATCGGGCTGGCCGGGGTCTGATCGGCCGGTTCGATCGACAGGGCGTTAAACGAGGGGATCGACGAATCACCAACGGTGGTGACGCCGGGGGTCATCGTATCGAAACTGACACGGCTGCCGGTTGTCGCGGCGGCGACCGCCGGAGCGACGTCGCTGTTGACGTAGTTCACCCCCTCGGAGGTCATCGACAAAACCGCGGCGGCAGCGGCGCTGTTCGCGCTGTGGCCGCCGCTGTTTTGACTGCTGTTGTTTTGATTGCTGTTTTGGCCGTTATCGGTATTTTGTCCGTCGGCCGTCTCGTTCCCGGTGCCGGATAGAACCTGCGAGACGCTGGGGGCGGCCAGCGACATATCGGGGAACCAATCATCGTCGGCGCTTTTGGGGACCTCCCCGCCGTCCGGGCTTTGGGCGTAGGAGCGGGACATCTGATGGATAGCGTCGATGTCGCGAACCGAGATTCCCGAGATCTCTTCGGGGGTCAGGGCGGTGACTTGAGCGCGCGCGGCGGAGGAGAAAAGGAACACGGCCGCGACGAGCATCCCCGCGAGGAAACCGTCACGTGAAACGTGCTTTTTTCTGCTTCTGACGATCATATTCGATTCTTTATCAACGGTATTATCACACAGGCGCTCTGCCCGAACGTTCGGCAAACCGCGGGCGCAGATTAACGTATATCGCGAACCGGGGCAAGGCGGAAATTTTTGGAAATCGCCGCTTCGGCAGCCGCCGAAACCGCTCTTGGTTCGTCCGTAAAAAAAGATTATGCTCCCGTGCCTTCTTTTCTCTCACGCGGGGTAAAACGAAGGCATGATCCACCGATCCGCAATAACGCCGGACACGAATACAAAACGCGAATCCAAACTGTCGACATGAGCAATACCACCGAGAACCGCGGGACACGTTCTTCACTCAAACCAGCGGCGGGAATCACGGTCATTGTGATGATGGCCTTGGCCGCCGGGGTTGTTTACACGCTCTTTGTCCATCACGGCGGCGGCGCTTGCGGCGATGAGGCGGTATTCGGCGGCTGGGTCTACAGCGCCGACGATCAAAGAACCGTCTCGGCCACCTTAGCCAAGGCGCGCTTCAGCGACTACCGCTGGGAGAACAACCGCCTCTATGTCCCGGCGGCCCGGCGCGCGCGCTGCGAACAGCTCTTGAGCGAAAACCAGGCGCTCCCTTCCTCGCCGAGCGATGTTAAGCGCGACGCCATCGAGGAGATCTCCTCGTTCGAGTCCGAGAGCAAAACGCGGATGCGCGATCTTTATTCCAGCGCCCGCCAGCTGGAGCAGACTCTTTCCCGCTTCGAGCCGATCGAATCGGCGACCGTCGGGGTCTGCACCCGGCGGGAGCGCGGCGAGCTGGCGCCCAAAACGGTCACCACGGCGACGATCGGCATTCGAACCTCCGAGGAAGGGGGGCTCACTCCCGAACTGGTCTGTTCCGTGACACTGGCGGCGAAACATCAGCTGGGAATCTCCAGCAACGAAGACATCTCCATTATGGATCTGCGCAGCGGCTGTTCGTTCCTCGGGGACGACCGGGCCGTGGGGCAGTGCGAGACGATCCGTCTGGCCGAGCAGCGCCGCCGGGCCGAGCAGCGCTGGCAGGGGAAATTCCAGGAGGCGCTCGGTCCGATCCCCGGGCTGAAGGTCGACCCCAGCATCGAACTGACCACTTCCGGCGCCGAGGCCCTCCCCGAAAATACCCCGCTGGAAAGCCAGCTCGCGCCGCTGGACAGCGCCCCGAACCAAACCTTCACCCCCGACGAGGCCAGCGGCGCGCCGACGCTCACCGGGCCGCGCGGCGACCATCTTCCATCCATCGCTTCGCCGGGCCAGGCCGGGACACTCGTCTTTCGGCCCAACAGCATCGCCGAGGTCCCGACGGCGTTAAGCCCGGTCCGCGCCGCGGAGCCGGTCTCGCGGATGGAGAAAATGACAGTCGTGGTCTCGGTTCCGGAAAGTTATGTCCGCCAAAGGGGGCGCGGCGTTCTGGAGACGATCCGCCAGACGGCCGGCGCCTTGGCCGACTCGGCGGTCGGCTGTCCCGAGAACCGCTCGATCCAAATCAAACTCTACGACGATGAAGATCCCTCCGTCACCGAAAACAGCGCCGGTGCCGAAAGCAATACCGGCGCGCGGCCGGCCGAACGCGCGGCCGTGACCGCCGAAAAAGCGGCTGCGCCGGCCGAATGGAAAACCGCCCTGCGCGAGGGCGCCTCGCGGCTGCTCCAAAAGGCCCCCCCTCTTTGGAACCGCCTTAAGCGGTATTCGGCGCTGATCGCCGCGGGGGGCGCGGCGGTACTCCTCTTGGTGATCGCCCGTGCCGCCTCTTCCCGCCGGGCCGCGCGGCGGAGAACCTCTCCCGCGCGAAGCGAAGCGGCCGGGGGAAAATATCCGCGGGCGGCGAACGATGAGGGCGGTCTGTGCGAGGAGGTGATTGATCACGTTCAAAGCGATCCGAAACGGACCGCCGAGATTCTGGAACAATGGATTCAGACCGGAGCGTGAGGCCGATGGGCGCGGACGGTGAAGGACGGAAAAACGTGGACCGGGAAGGATTAAAAAAAGCGGCACGGCTCGCCGCGGCGATGTCTCCGGCGGACCGGGAGCGGGTCATCGCGCAGCTCCCCGGCGAAATCGCCCGGGCGCTGCGCGCCGAGCTGTCGGACCTCACCGCCGGGGACCGCGCCGACGAGGCGCTTCAAAATGATTTTCTCACGGCCTGGCGAACGCCCGCCCCGGCCCGGATACAGCCGCCCGTGAATATTCCGGCCGACGAAACGCGGGATACCGATCAAAACAGTCTCGACCGGCAGCGGCGGCAAGAGTACCTCGACCGGCTTTTGGCCGGTGAGCTGGACGACGACCTCGACGAGGTTCTCGACGGCCATTTCGATGACGATCAACCGCTTGACACTCAGCCTCTTGACAGTCAAACATTGGACGGGCCGGCGCTTGATGATCAAACGCCTGTCAGTCAAACGACCGACGTCCCGGCCGATGACAGCCCGGCTAATGACAGCCCGGCCGACGACGGTCAGATCCTCTACCGCGTCGATCCCGCGCAGCAGGAGCAGCACGTTCCCCGTTTCGCGCCGGTGCCGATTCCCATCCGGCCGGAAGAGGAGCCTCCCGCCGAGCAGCCCGCGCCGAGCAGGCGCCCGCGCCGCCGTCTGACCATCGGCTGGAAGACCGGTCCGAGCGAACCGACCGTCCCAAACAAAAAGGAAGCGGCCGAACCGGCGATTCCGTGGGGCGGCGGCACCGCGTCGCTGCCGCGCGAGGAGATCGCCGCGCAGTGCCGCCGCGCCGCCGGCGAGCGTGCGCAGACGATCGCGGCCTGGCTGAAGCCGCTCTCCGGGGAAGAGGCCGAGGAGTATCTGCGATGTTTCCCCGAAGAACAGCGCGCCGAGATCCGCCGCCGTCTGGAGCGCCTCGAAGGGGTTGATCTGTCGATCGGGGAGCTTCTGGGCCGCCACTTGGGGTGGCCCGGCGCGATGGGGAAGGAGGTACCGCAGCGATGAGTGATTCGGACCGTCACGCCAAAACACCCGATAACCTGCCCGACGGGACGCCGCGCGGCGGCGCCGGGGAGAGTCCCTTTGTCTTCGCCAGTTTAGAGCGCCGCACGGGGGATTATCTCACTCAAATCCGCGAGCAGGCCCGCCGAATCGCTAAAGAAACCACCGAAGAGATCGCCGAGTATCGGCGTCAGGCCGAAGAGGACCTCGCCGCGACCGAGCAGATGCTCAATACTCTGCAGGCCCAGCTGACCGCGCGCGAAGAGGCGCTGCGCCAGCGGGAGACCCAGCTCGACGACCAGGCGTACGAGCAGAATTACCAACGCGGGTACGCCGAAGGGAAACAGGAGGGGCACCAAGCCGGTTACACCGACGGGATGGCCCAAGCGAAACAACAGGCCGAAGCCGCCGGGCAGCAGCAGATCGAGCGGGCGATCTCCCCGCTTTGCGGCGCTTTAACCCAGCTGGTCAGACAGTTGAGCCAAACGCGTCTGCAGCTTCTCAAGACCTGGGAATCAAACGTCCTTCAGATCGCCGCGGCGATCGCGCATCAGGCGATCGGCCGCGAGCTGTCGCAGGTCCCCGACCTTCCCTTGTCTCTTCTGCGTGAGGCGCTGGAGCTGGCGGTCGGGAGCACCGCGGTAAAGATTCGGATGAATCCCGATGACCTGAAACTTCTGCGTCCGCGTGTCGACGCGCTCCTGACGGAGTTCGCGGCGATGACCCGCGTCGATATCCAGCCCGACGAGCGGGTCAATCCGGGCGGCTGTGTCGTCGAGACCCCGCAGGGAATTATCGACCAGCGGATCGAATCGCGCCTGGAGAGAATCATCACCGAGCTGTCCAGCTGACACGCGGGGCCGGTTCTTAGGAGGAATGGTTTTGAGTCAAGATACCGTCTTTGAGCAGATCCGAAGCGTGATGCCCGCCCGTCTGATCGGCAGCGTCACGCAGACCGAGGGGATGACGGTCTCGGCGACGGGGTTCCCCGCGCCGATCGGCTCGATCGCGAAGATTCTTCAGCCCGGCGGGGGGGCCATCCGTGCCGAGGTGATCGGTTTTCGTGGAGACAAGACTCTTCTTTATTCCTACGCCGACTTGACGGGGGTTCGCTCGGGGAGCCGGATCGAATTGGTTCAGACGGTCCCTTGGCTGAGGGTGGGTGACGAACTGCTCGGCCGAACGGTCGACGCTTTCGGCCAAACGATCGACGACCTCCCCGCGCCGGTGCTCCCCGCCCGGGCGCGCTATACCCACCAATGTCCCGATGCCTGCCGCCGTCCGCGGATCGACACGATTCTCTCGACCGGGGTACGGGCGATCGACGGGTTTTTGACGGTCGGCCGCGGACAGAGGATCGGGATCTTCGCCGGCAGCGGGGTCGGAAAAAGCATGACGCTCGGAATGATGACCCGCTACACCGACGCCGACGTGATTGTCATCGGCCTGGTCGGGGAACGCGGGCGCGAGGTGAACGATTTTATCGAACGGAACCTCAGCCGCGAGGGGCGGAAAAAAAGCGTCGTCGTGGTTTCGACCTCGAACGAACCGGCCCTGCAGCGCCTTCGCGCGGCGTACACCGCCATGACGATCGCCGAATATTTCCGCGACCAGGGGAAAGATGTCCTGTTCCTGTTCGATTCCCTCACCCGACTGGCGATGGCGCAGCGCGAGATAGGCTTAGCCGCCGGGGAACCGACGACGCACGGTTACCCGCCGAGTGTCTTCACCCTCCTGCCGCGGTTAGTCGAGCGGGCCGGCCGCGCCGCGGTGGGGAGCATCACCGCTTTCATGACGGTCTTGGTCGAGGGGGACGATAAGAACGACCCGATCTGCGACGCGGTCCGCGGCCTGCTGGACGGGCATATTTGGCTGTCGCGCAAGCTGAGTACCCGAGGCCACTACCCCGCGATCGATCCGATCGAGAGCATCAGCCGGCTGATGCCCGACCTGTGCACCAAAGAACACTTGGCCGCCGCCGAGAAGATGAGGCGGCTGCTGGGGGTTTACGCCGATAACGAAGATCTTATCTCGGTAGGCGCTTATCACGCGGGGAGCAATCCCGCGATAGACGAGGCGATCGCCATGAAGCCGATCATCGACCGCTGGCTGTGCCAGAATGTCGACGAGCCCTCAACCTTCCAGCAGTCCCTCGACGA
>CADBTE010000063.1 GCA_902797455.1 uncultured Planctomycetota bacterium
GTCCGCGCGCGAAAAAGCGCGGAGGCAAAGAGATAAAATATCATCGGCTCTTCAGCCGAGAAAAGTTTGATTTGTAACTTCGGAGGCATTGATGAAGAAATCGTTTTTGGCCATCTTTGTTCTTTCGGCGGTCCTGTCGGGGGCGCCCCTGTGGGGGCTTGCTCCCAATCAGGAGGAGATGGACGCCAAACAGCGGTTCGCGGCGGCGAAATTTCATCCGGCCGCCGCCCAGCGGGATCCGCTGCCCCGGATCACGGTGATTCAAAACAACGACCCGGTCCTGCTCAACTATGAGGGAAAGCCGCTGAAGATCGGTGAAACGGAACTTGCCCGCGGGCTCTACTGCCACGCCGTGAGCCATCTGCAGATCGATCTGGATCAGCCGGCGGTCCGATTTCAGGCGAAAATCGGGGTCAATACCGACCCTTCCACCCATCACGGCGCCGGGAGCGTTGTTTTCATTGTCCGCGACGGCGAGAAGGAACTGTTCCGTTCGGAGGTGATGCGCGGAACCGAGCCGGCGGTTTCGGTCGATCTTCCGCTGGAGAATCTCACGCGTGTGTCGCTGATGATCACCGACGCCGGGGACGGCATCTCGTGCGACCACGCCGACTGGGGAGAGGCCTCGGTCACGCTCGACGACGGCCGGACGCTGTGGCTCGACGAGCTCCCGATTCTGCAGAACGGGGAAGCGGATACCTACGCGCCCGATTTCCCCTTTTCGTTCGTCTACGACGGCAAGCCAAGCCGCGCCTTTTTGAAATCGTGGAACCGAACCGACACGGTCGAAACCAAGGGGGAGATCGCTCATCGGACAATACTCTTTTCCGAACCGAACGGCCCTCTTCAGGTCCGCTGCGAGGTGAAGGAGTATCTCGATTTCCCCGTGGTCGAATGGGAGCTGTTCTTTAAGAACGCGGGCAGCGGGGACACCCCGATCATCGAATCGATTCTCCCGCTCGATACGTTTTTCCGGCGTCCCGACTTCACGCCGAAGCCGACCGGCTGGTGGGAGGCCGATTTCGGGGTGAACAAGTACTACAACCGCCAGCACGAGTTTCTCCTTCACCACGTTACCGGTTCGGTGGTACGGATCGACGACTGGATGCCGCTGGAAACGCCGCTTCCGGCCGGGGCTTCCCGCCGGCTGACGACCGTCGGCGGGCGTCCGGTGAATCTCGACGCGCCGTATTTCAATATTCAGGCCGGAAACGAGGGGTGGATCGCCGTGCTCGGCTGGCCGGGGCAGTGGAGCGCCGAGTTCAGCCGGGTCGGGGGGAACGGTCTGCGTGTCGCCGCCGGTCAGGAGCTGACGCACTTTAAGCTCCTCCCCGGCGAGGAAGTTCGCTCGCCGATCGCCGTGGTGATGCCCTATTTCCGGCAGTCGTGGCTGGAAGGGCAGAATATCTGGCGATCCTGGATGATTCGGCACAATATTCCCCGCCGCGCCGACGGGTCGTTCGTCGATCATCATTTAGCGGCGTGCAGTTCGCACTGGTTCGAGGAGATGACCCAGGCGACCGCCCAGACGCAGATGTTCTTCATCGACCGGTACCTCGAGGAGGGGATGAAACTCGATTACTGGTGGATGGACGCCGGCTGGTATCCCTGCGACGACTTCTGGGTCAATACCGGGACATGGCGCCCCGATCCGAAGCGTTTCCCGAACGGTCTGCGGGAGGTTTCCGACCACGGTCACGGCAAGGGGGTCAAAACGATTGTCTGGTTCGAGCCGGAACGTGTCTCCGCGAAGGGGGAATGGTTCACGAAATACCCCGAATGGCTGCTTCTTCCCAACCAGGGGCCGTTCATGAATATGGGGATTCCCGAGGCGCGCGAGATGGTGACCGATACCATCGACCGGCTGATCAAAAACGAGGGGATCGACCTGTATCGTCAGGATTACAATTTCGACCCGCTCGATACCTGGCGCCGGAACGACGCGGAAGACCGGCAGGGGATCACCGAAATCAAGTACGTCACCGGTTATCTGGCGTACTGGGACGCTCTTTTGCGGCGCAATCCGATGCTGAGAATCGATTCCTGCGCCGGCGGGGGGAAGCGGGACGAGCTGGAAGCGATGCGCCGGGCCGTTCCCGAGATCCGCAGCGACTATATTCTCGAACCGGTCGGGAATCAGAATCATATCCTGGGCATTTCGCTGTGGATCCCGTACCACGGGTCGGGCATCCGCGCGATGGACGATTACGGAATCCGCTCGATCCTCTCCCCGTACCTGAACCTCTGCTACGACATGCGGGACAGATCCATCGACTACAGCGGCGTGCGGAGAAATCTTGAAATATGGGAAAAGTACTTAGTTCCGATGTACGGGAAGGATTTCTATCCCCTCGCCGGTCTGACCGATCGTGATTCGGTCGCGGCGGGCCCCAGCGATGTCGATACGATCTGGTGCGGCTGGCAGTATGACGACCCGGAAAACGGCACCGGCGTGATTCAGATGTTCCGCCGCGACCGTTCCCGTCAGACCGAGGGGCTCTATCCGCTCTTCGGTCTGGACCGCGGCGCCGTGTATGAGTTCACCGATGTCGATACCGGCCAGACGCGCGAATTTTCCGGTCAGACGCTGCGGGACGAGGGGCTCCCGATCCGGATGGAAAACGCCCCCCAGGCGGTGATTTTGGCGTATAAGAAAAAGTAACGTGGAAAGTATATAGAAAGGGAAAAAACAATGAAGTTCAGCCATATCGTACTTGGGGCCGCGGCCGCCGTCCTCCTCGCAGTCGGGTTTGTTCGGGCGGAAGTTCGGATTTCTCACGCGTTTACCGATCACGCCGTTTTGCAGCGGCACATGCCGGTTCCCGTTTGGGGCTGGGCCGATCCCGGTGAAAAAGTGACGGTTTCCTTCGCCGGCCAGAGCGTGAGCACCGAGGCCGACGAGTCGGGAAAATGGTCTGTCCGGCTCTCCCCGTTGGAAGCGTCCAGCCAGGGACGTGAGCTGACCGCCCAGGGAGCGAATACGGTGACCCTGCGTGACATTTTAGTCGGGGAAGTCTGGGTCTGTTCCGGGCAGTCGAACATGGAATGGACGATGCAGATGGGGGATATGGACCCCAACGCCCCGCCGAAATACGCGGGGACCGAAGAGGAACGGACCGGCAAATACCCGCTGATTCGGTACAATCAAAACAATTACACGCTCTCGAAAACGGCTTACGACGACGTTCTCTCCAATACCGGATGGGTCGTCTGCTGTGACGCGGGGCAGGGAAACTGCACGGCGGTCGGGTTCCATTTCGCGGTTCGGCTCCAGAAAGAACTTGACGTCCCGATCGGGCTGATCAGCGCCTCGTGGGGGGGAAGTTTCATCGAAAGCTGGATGCCCGATGAGGCGTGGTCCCTCTGTCCGGAGATCACCGCGTTCGGCGAACAAAGGATCGCCGAGCGCACCGAGGCGCCCGGCTGCGATTTTCTCCACCCGGGTGAAATGTTCTACGCGAAAATCGCCCCGTGGATTCCTTACGCCATTCGCGGGACGATCTGGTATCAGGGCTGCGCGAACTCGCGCGACGACGATATTTATTACTACAAGCAAAAAGCTCTGATCGAGTCGTGGCGCGCCCGCTGGAACGAGGGAGATTTCCCGTTCTACTGGGTTCAGCTTTCGGCGTGGGCGAATCCCAGCGACGACCCGAATTTCGTCGGGGGAGATATCACCGACTGCTGGTACGCCGAGACGTATAAAACCCCGGAGACCGACCTGGGGGCGAAGCACGGATTCGTTTGGATCCGGGACGCGCAGACCCGCTGTTTGGATCTGCCCAATACCGGCCAGGCCGTTTCGATCGATGTGGGAGCGGCGCACGATATTCACCCGCGCAATAAATTCACGGTGGGGAACCGGCTGGCGGTTTTGGCCTTGGCGAACGAGTACGGCAAAGATATCCCGTGCCGCTCGCCGCAAATGAAAACCGTCGAGTTCCAGGGGAACCGCGCCATTGTCCGGTTCGACCATTGCGCCGAGGGTCTGACGGCGGGCAAACAGACCGATCGGCTCTTTGAGGCGGCCCCGGGCGAACCGCTGCGCCGCTTCGCCCTGGCGGGAGAAGATCATATCTATCATTTCGCCGACGCGGTCATCACCGGTCCCGACACGGTCGAGATCACCTCCGAGGAAGTGCCTCATCCGGTGGCGGTCCGTTACGCGTGGCAGATGAATCCGGAAGGGTGCAACCTCTACAATTCCGCGGGGCTTCCCGCCGTCCCGTTCCGGACGGA
>CADBTE010000064.1 GCA_902797455.1 uncultured Planctomycetota bacterium
AACCAACTCGGGGAGTGTCTTGTTCGGCAGCTGAATCGACCGGATCGCCAGCGCCAATTGCCCGGGGATATCGATCGACTCGCTGATCTGCCCGGCCAGCGCCGGATCGATTCGGATCGGCTCGGAAGAATCACTCGACGGCTGGAGATCCGGATCGCTCATCGGGTCGGTTTGCTCACCGGTTTGCGCGGCGGAGTTGTTTTCGGCGGCCTGCGTTGGGGACGTCACCTCACCGGGGGTGTCGTCACTCGACCGGTCGGTTTGCGGCGCGTCGGGCCCCTCCGCGTCGGTTTCCGGCTCGTCCGCAATCTCGGATTCGCCGGTCTCGGCGTCGTCCGGCTCGGGGGCATCCTTCCCGTAGTTCTCTCGGCTGAGGCCGGAACCTTGGGAATCGAAATTCTCGTTCGCCTCCTCTTCGGCGGGCGCGCCAGCGATGTTCTCCGCGGCGCTTTCGGCCGTATTGTCGGCAGCCGCCGGTGAGATCGGCTCGAACCGATTGGCCGCCTCGGTGGGCTGACTCGGTACTTCGGGAGGGGCGGTCTTAAACAGACGGATAGAAAGAAAAACGACGATCGCCAGGATAAGCGCGGCGAGAACCCCCAGCCCGAAAAGAAACGGGGTCGAAAGAAGTATCGACGCCGATTCGATATCATCGTCGGCATCGTCATCGAGATCGTCGTCCGCGTCGCCGTCAACAACCTCGTCAAGAACATCATCGCCGGCAGCGTCGCCGACGCCGGTATCCCCACCGCCGATCACGGGAGGCGGAGTGTGAAGCCCCTCCGGAAGCGCCGCCGGATTGGCCTCGCTGAGCTGTTCGGGCAGCGCCGACGCGGCCGGATCCTCCCCGGTGTCGGTCCGCGGCAAATTCTCCGGCAGATTCTCCTCCGGCTGCGCCTGGAGCATGATCAGCCCGGAGCACTTCGGACAACGGACCAGCTGGCCCAACAATTCCGGATCGGTCACCTCGTACGGATGGCCGCAGGTAGGGCACGAGATCAACGACGAAAATGGACTCGGTGACATTCGATGCGTGTCGTCCTCTTGAAAAAACGAAGGCGTCGGATTACAATTCGGGGGCGCCTTTGGCGGATAACAACGGCCTTAGCAAGTACGCCGTCGGTACCGCCTAAGGGCCGAGAAGATTATATAGGATGATAGAAAATGAGTCAAAACAGATCTGAACAGTCCCTTCATCTCCTGAGGATCGATACCCAAAGTGACTCGGTCACGCAGCAGATCGACCAGCTGCGAAAAAAGTTAAGCCCCAACGGCAATATTGTCAGCCAACGGGGACACGCTTTGACCGTCAGTGTCTTTGGCGAGGCGATTCCCCCGGTAGAAGTTGTCAAGCGTATCTGCCAAGATATCGCCCAAAATGGAATCAGCGCCCTGCTGCGATACTGTCGTCTGCTCGACGGCGCCGATCTGACCGCCGAGACCATCCGTGTCCCGGCCGAAGAGCTTGAACGAGCGTGGAAAGAAGCGTCGCCGGAGTATCTGCGGTCGATCCGCCGGATCAAAGAGAATATCATCGATTTCCAAAAGGCGATTCTCCATAAAGATGTCCGCGTCGAGCGCCCGGGGGGATATCTGATCGAACGGTACCTCCCGATGCGCCGTGTCGGCGTCTGTGTCCCCGGCGGCGCGGCGGCCTACCCTTCCTCACTTCTGATGACGGCGGTTCCCGCCCAGGTGGCGGGGGTCAAACAGATCGCCGTGATGGCCCCCCCGACGGCGTTCGGTTCGTATAACGCCGACCTTTTGGCCGCCTGCTATGAAATCGGCGTCACCGAGGTCTATCGTATGGGGGGCGCGCAGGGGGTCGCCGCGTTGGCCTATGGAGTCGAGGGGATTGAGCAAGTCGACAAGATCGTCGGGCCTGGAAACCTCTTTGTGGCTCTGGCCAAGCGGGAGGTCTACGGCACGGTCGACATCGACTCGATCGCCGGCCCCAGTGAAGTCGTCGTCATTGTCGATGAAAGCACGCGCGCCGACTGGACCGCCGCCGATCTAATGGCGCAGTCCGAACATTCTCCCGGTTCCAGTATCCTCATCGGCTGGGACAAGGCGGTTCTCGACCGCGCGGTCGAGGCGGTCGAGAAGGCGCTGCGCACCCTCGAACGGGGGGAGCTGACGCGTCAGGCATTGGAATCTTTCGGCGCGGCGATCCTGACCAAAGACCAAGATGAGGCGTGCCGGATCACCAACCTGATCGCCCCGGAACACCTTCATATCGCCACGAGCAACGCCGAGGCCTTAGCCGACAAGATTCCGTGCGCCGGGGCCATTTTCCTCGGGAACAGCTGCCCGGTCGCGGTCGGCGATTACGCCGCCGGGCCGTCGCATGTTCTCCCCACCGGAGGGACCGCCCGGTTCGCCTCGGGACTGACGACCAACGACTTCCTTCGGGCCAACAGTATCCTCTATTTCGACCCGGCGGGGCTGAAAAACCTCGCTCCCGACATCTGCCGGATCGCGACCGTCGAGGGGCTGACCGCCCACCGGCTCAGTGTCACCCTGCGAACCGAGGAGTAACCCCTCGGCAAACGGGTCACGAACGGCAAACACCATCGTTCACGCCGCGGGTTTTTGACCTGCGGCGTTTTTTTTCGCGGTCCCGGCGAACCACCCAGTCCCATCGGAAAAAGCCCGGGACAAAACGGTAAAAGAGGCCTGAATAAAAAAGGGAACCCGGCTCCTAAAAACCGGGTTCCTCCTTTTGTCTTCGGAAGAGAGGACCGGGATTAAAACCGATCCTCTGTCTTTCGTCAGCGAAGCCGATCAGTTGGCACTGGCTTCAGCGTGAACGGCCGGAGCGGCTTCCTCAGCGGGAGCGGCTTCCTCAGCGGGAGCGGCTTCCTCAGCAGGGGCGGCTTCCTCAGCAGGGGCGGCTTCCTCGGCGGGAGCGGCTTCCTCAGCAGCGGGGAGGGGTTCCTCGACGGGAGCGGCATCCTCAGCTTCAGCGGCGCAGCCGGCTTCCACGGCAGCGGGAGCATCACAGCAAGGGGCGAAGATACCCAGGCAGCAAGCCGGGCGGGGGACGGTGCAGGTGCGAACCTCGTCGACGAAGGAGATCTCCTTGACGGTCTTGGTGCGGGTCTCGGGGACCATCTCGCAGACCTTGACGGTCTTGGTGCGGGTCTCAGGGACCATCTCGCAGACCTTGACGGTCTTGGTGCGGGTCTCGGGGACCATCTTGCAGGTCTTCACGGTCTTGGTCCGGGTTTCCGGGACCATCTTGCAGGTCTTCACGGTCTTGGTCCGAGTTTCCTCAACCATCTCGCAGGTCTTCACGGTCTTGGTCCGAGTTTCCTCAACCATCTCGCAGGTCTTCACGGTCTTGGTCCGGGTTTCCGGGACCATCTTGCAGGTCTTCACGGTCTTGGTGCGGGTTTCCGGGACCATCTCGCAGGTCTTCACAGTCTTGGTGCGGGTTTCCGGAACCATCTTGCAGGTCTTCACGGTCTTGGTCCGAGTTTCCTCGACCATCTCGCAGACCTTCACGGTCTTAGTCCGGGTTTCCGGAACCATGACGGTGACGTCGTAGGTGTAGCTCTCATCGCGGGGCTCGCAGGTCCAGCGGCTGACTTCCTTCTGGACGGTCTCGATCTTCGGAACCCACTTGCGGACGGTCTTGGTGGCCGCAGCGTCACAAGTGCTTTCGGCAGCAGGAGCACAAGCCGGAGCACAGGCGGCGGGAGCGCAGGCAGGAGCGCTTTCGGCGGCAGCGCAGGCGCAGCCACAGTTGCAGTCACAGCCGCAGGCACAGCCACAGCCGCAGGCGCAGCCGCGAAGCCGGCAGCACAGACGCGGGAAGCACGGACGCGGGCAAGCCGCGGCGCAGCACGGAACTTCGACCTCTTCCCAGGAACCGTTATCGACGGTAACGTCGACAACATCCTTCACCTCGACACGATCAAAGACGCGGCGGGTACCTTCACGCTGCTGAACCTGCGGAACGCAGACGGTGTACTCCACCTCTTTCTCGCTGTACTGAGGAACGCAGACGGTGTACTCCACTTCCTTCTCTTCGTACTGCGGGACACAGACGGTGTACTCCACCTCTTTCTCGCC
>CADBTE010000065.1 GCA_902797455.1 uncultured Planctomycetota bacterium
ATATCAATCCCTTCGATGGTTTTGATCGCGTCCTCGACCTTCTCGACCGCGCCTCGGATGATGATTCGGTTATTCTCGCCGCTGGAGACTTCCAGGGTCGGGAAGAGCTCCGAGACAATCTTTGTCAGGGTACTCCCCTCGACGAACTTCGGCATATAGGTCTTCGCCGTCTGGGAGGTTCCTTTCTCCTCCTGGTTCAGAACCACCTCCAGACCCTTGGTCACCTGCTCGACCCCCTGAAAAGGACCGATGAGGATCAGCTGCTTGGCCTTCTGGTCGGTGATGATCGTCACCAGCGGCTGGGAGCGCTGGAACGCCTGGAGCGCGTCGGGCGAGACCGAACCGGCGAACGGAATCACCTTGGTGGAAAGATCCTCTCCCTGGGTGAGTTTCTCGATCGTCTGGCGCGCGGCGATCACGTCCTCACGAGCGCCGCAGACGATAACGCTGCGCGAGACGGAGTCGAGGGTGACCTCAAGACCGGAGAACAAGCTCGTCAATACCTGAGCGTACGAGGCGAGATTCCCCTTCTCGATCCTGACCGTCTCTAAAAAGAGCCCGGAGCGTCCCGCGGGGACCGGCCCGTTGATGGAATTTTCCCCTTCGGCGGTCTCTTCCCCCTCATCGCCTGTGGAGGCCTGCTGGCCGGTGATCTGATCGACGATCTCCTGAATCCGCGCGTGCTGTTCTTTGGTCGCCCAAATCGACAGGCGGCGGGTAGCGGGGTCACGCACCGGAATCACCCCCTTCATTTCGGGGGTATCGGAAATCGCCCGATAGAGCGAGTCGAACTGCGCCAGCTGACGGCCGGTCATCATGTAGAAGACAAAGCTCTTCTGGCTGTCTTGCGAGAGATAGTCGGCGTTGAGCCCCTCGACCGCCTGGGCGATCTTCTCTTGATCGTCCTTCGGCGCGACGACCAGCAGCGTCCCCTTCTCGGCGTCGAACGTCATATCCCCCCGCGGAATCAGTGTCCTAAGGGCCGTAAGCTCGGCGGAACTGAGTTCCTTCCCCTTCTCTTGGAGGCGGTAGAGGGCGAACTGCGGTTTTTCTTCCTCGGTGAGAGGTTTCCTGAGCTGATCGACGGCTTCTTTGATCCGCTGCTGGTCTTCCGGCAGAGCGAAGACGATCAGCTGGCGGGAGATCGGGTTGAGAGTGATCGTCGCCGACGGAGCGATCTTTTGGAATCCCTCGACAATCGTTTGGCTGAGCTCCAGCTCGCGGGTCAGGTAGAACGGCGAGGAGACCGACTGCCCAAGGCGGTTCGAGTAGGCCGCCAGCTCCTGCTGAGACGAGGCGGTCAGGTCAGAGAGGTCGTACATCGCGAAGGTCATCTCGCGCGTCGGGTCGCCGCCGGCCTCCAGACGGTGGATGATTCCGGAGATGATGGTTTGCTCGCTGGGGAGCGCCAGGAAACTGATCGTCCGCGAGGCGGGATTGACCAGCGGCTTGGCGGTCGGCAGAAAGTGCTCGATCTGCTCTTTCACCACGGCGGGCTCGACGTTCGTCAGGGGGTAATCCGCCCACAAAGGAGAGCTCGACGGCTTCGTCGACACGGGAATCGCCAGCACCGCCGGGAGAACCTCGCGCAGGGCGTGGACCGTATCGGTCACCGTCAGATAGCCGGACGAAGGACCGATCTCGGCCGAGCCGTACGGCCCGAGAAACTGCTTGGCGACCGTCAAAGCGCTGCTGGTGGGGCGGCCGCCTAAAGGCATCGTGAGCTGAACGATATCGTTGGGGCTTTGGGCGGGGAGCTGCAGCGGAGTGATCTTCGGAACCAGCTGAAGCGGAATCGGCCCCTTCTTGAGGTCATGGAGGAAGAGATTCTCGTTCTGCCGAACGAGGGTGTAACCCTTAAGCTGAAGAACCCCGCAGAGGATGTCCAGCGCCTCTTTCGGGGAGTATTCGGTCTTATCGACGTAGGTAAACGTCCCCGGAGGGGGAGCGTCCATCACCAGCTGCATCCCAAGCTCGCCGGCGATCCATTTCAGGACATCGGCCCAGCGTTCTTTGCTGAAGCGCAGGACGATCTTCTGCTCGGTTCGCGTCACATCGAACAAACTTAACTGCGCCGGGGTGAGCACCGCCTTGAGCGCCGCCTCGTTTTCGCGAACGATATCGGGCCACTGGTCGCGGCTGGCCTGTCCGAGCTTCGTGGCCCGTTCGGCCATGAGACGATTGACCTCGGCGGTTTGATCCTTCGTCAGACCAACCCGCTCGGCCACGTTCGGGAGCAGGAGTTTCGAGAAGCTTTTGCTCGGATCGAAACTATTGAGGAAGGCCTCGGTCGGATCGACCGTCGTCTCTTCTTCGGCCTCGGCGTCAGCGGCCGCCTCCTGCGCGAAGAGCGCCCCCGCCGCGGTCAGCGGAAGAACGGATAGGAATGACAGGACAAACGGCAGCGCAAACCGATTGAACGTCGGGCTCCATCGCAAAGTCGCTCGATGCGGAGAGATTGTGTTCGTCATTGCTGGAAATCCTCGTTTTTCGTGCACTTTTTGCCCAGGTGCACAATTCCCCCTAAGTATACGAAAGTCGCTTAAGGTAACATACAGCCAAAACGGCGTCCAGGCGGGAGTTTCGTTTAATTCTTTTTAGTTTACCTAGTTTTTCTATTGAGACTTGCCTATTATAACGATTCTACGGATAAGATTCGACACCCCCTCGAGAAAACATAAGCTAAAAACCGCTCGGCGCGGGGGGCGGCATAAAGAAACCGCGGTACACAAGCATGACGCTTCTCGTGTACCGCGGCAGAATCATCGGGGCGACACGATTTGAACGTGCGACCCCCTGCTCCCAAAGCAGGTGCGCTAGCCAGACTGCGCTACGCCCCGTTGTGCTTAACAGCAGTGGGATTGTATCATCCCAAAGGAAAAAATCAACCCTCTTAAGCACCTCCGGTCAGGACTGCCGGGCAAGAAGCTCGTCGACTTGGGCCTCGGTCACCGCGGTCCCCTCTTTGAGCGCCTGACGGTACCTTTCTCGCATCTCCTCCAGCGCGTTATTGGCGTTGATATTCCCCGAAATGTCGGCCCGCTTGAAGAAACTGATCCCGAAGAGGTGGTCGCTCTCATGCTGAACGATACGGGCGCGCAGCCCCTTCCACTTGTTGCGGACAATCTCTCCCTTGAGGTTGATCGCCCGGAATTCGACCCCCTCGGGACGGGCCACGTCGATTCTCAGCTCGGGAAAACTGAGGCACCCCTCGTTGACCACCCGCATCTCGCCGAACCGCCTGGTGATGATCGGGTTCATAAAGACCTGCTCTTCCTCGGGCTGGTCCGGATCGGCCGTGGGGTTCATCACGAACAGCTGAATCGGAAGCCCCACCTGATTGGCGGCCAAACCAACCCCCTCGGCCTGGTACATCAGGTCGAACATCTCGCGAACGGTATCGCGCAGCGATTGGTCGATTTTACGAACCGGCTTGAGTTCCCGCGCCAGGAGCGGGTGAGGATAGTAAACGATTTCCACGGCTTTTTCCCTCTTGTGATCGAAGGGGGAGACATTTTTCGTATTCCCCGACATCGGCGCGAATCTTATAATAACGCCGCGCCCGATGGTGCCATTATATCAAGTAAAAGACCAAAACCAAGACCGCGGCCCTTCCCCGCCCTAAAGCAAGCGCCCCATGGCTTTTTTTTCCCGACAGCGTGCCGATTCCCGCGCCAAGAGCATTCCGGCGCGCCAAGACGACCGTTCGTCATTCCGGGGCGCGCTGATCGGGTCGATCCTTTTCCACGGCGCGGTTTTGGCAGTGCTGTTCTTCGTTCTGTCGCTCGGCGGTGATCCCGGCAGCCGCATGGGGGGACGCCAGACCGAGTCGGTCGGGATCGTCTTCGTCGAGGAGGCCGGCGGCGGGAACGCCGACACCAAAGACGCCGATACCCCCCGCGATAACGGCCGGGAGGACGACCTCCCCACCGAAGAGAACAAAGCCGTGAATCAAGAGGTCTCGGAAAACCGACAGACGATCACCGAGGAGCGAATCGGAACCGACGCCGGTCTTCACAACGACGAGGAGACACCGATGGTCACCATCCATTCCGGTCAGGTCGGCACCGACCGCGAGGTCGGCCGGGTGATCGGCGCCGGACCGGGCACCGGCGGCGGCATTGGCCAGGAGGTCGGCTTCGGCGAGCTGAAGGGAAAAGGCAAACGCTTCGTCTACGTTTTGGACCGCAGCGAGAGTATGCGCTGGCCGAATGACCGGCCGATCCGCTGCGCCCTGCGCCAGGCCGAGGAAAGCATCCGCTCGCTCGACCCGGCGAAGGGGGCGCTGCGTTTCGGACTGGTAACCTACAACCACGAGGCGCAAATCTATGGGAACAAGCGCTTAATGGAAGTTACCCCCCAAAACAAAGAGGGGCTCGTGCGATTCCTCAACACCATCCAGGCCGACGGCGGAACCGACCCGCTGACCGCTCTGGAAAAGGCGATCGGCCTCAAACCCGATGTCATCTTCTTTCTGACCGACGCCGATGAGGAGATCTCGCCGCTGGTTCTGGCTAAAATCCGCGAGCTGCGGCTGAAGGTCGGCGTCGATCAGATCCATGTGATGGAGTTCGGCAACCCCGAATCGAAGCGCCCGGCATCGTACCGCCGGCTGGCCGAGCAGAACAACGGGCAGTACATCTACAAAGATGTCAGAACAATGTGAGCGGCTCCCCCTTCTGTTCCCTCTCACGGCCGCAAAAAAACGGGAGGGAAAACTCCCTCCCGTTTGAGAAACCCGACGGCTGGTTTTAAGCCGCGCGCGGCGGTTTTAGTCCCACCACCAAACATCGGCGGGGATCGCCTTGCCGACTTCGGTGTACTTTTTCTGGACCTTCCCCTGGGTGTCGCTTTGGATGTTCTCGGCGCTTAAGGCGGATTCCGGCTCGATCAAGACGCCGCCGCCGGTCGGGAACGAAACGGTGCTGCTGCCGTGCGAAACGATATTCACCGCGGTCTCGGCGCGCTCGATCGGGCTGCCGACCTCGATCGGGAACTTTTCCTCACTGCCGAACAGATCCATCGACCAGCCGGCCTTCTCGTAAAGGCCCTGCTTCTGAATCCAGGCGGCGGCGACCGACATATCGATCAGGTCACGCAGCTCAGCGTAGACCGGAACCTTCTCGGCAATCTTGGAGAACTGCTTGGTGAAGCTGCTGGCGAAGAGTTTCGAGGCCTTATTCACACGCCCCTTCGACTCACGGCGGTTGCCGGTCTCGGTCACCAGCTCATCGGCGCCGACCAGCTGGACGGAGTCGCCGACCAGCTCGATCGCCATCTCGTCAGAGGACTGAACCACGCAGTTGTAATCGGGCTGGAAGTACCAGCGCACCAGCGCGTTGCGGGACATCGACATCGGGGTCGATTTCTCGATGTAGGTCACCATCGGGACCGGGGCCTCTTCCAGACCGATGCCGATGAGCTTCATCCGGTAGTCGGCGGCCGCCAGAGAAGCGGCGAAGTGAGTCTTCGGCGAAACACCCCAGAACGAAACGGTCTGATCACCCAGCGCGTCTCGGATACCCTCGGCGTAGCTGTTCAGCTCAAGCTGGTTATCGACGCTCGGCTTGGCTTCGGACTGGAGGAAGTTCTTCATCGAGACAAGCCCCTCGGGGGTGGGGTCGATCGAGCAGCCGATCTTCTCGGCCGCCGGACCGTTGGCCGGGTAGGCTCGAAGAGCGGTCACCAGGTCGGCCAGCAGGAGTGTCGGACGCTGCGACGAGACACCGACGGTCGAGCCCTCGATCCCCGGCTGCCACCCTTCGGCCGGGCCGGCGATGACGATATCGTTGGTCTCGGGGAAATAGAAGACGTTCTCGATACGGGTCAAACCGGCCAGATGGGCCATCTCTTCACTGACCACGCCGCCGTTGGCTTTGATCGCCGCCTCCAGACGGTTGAGCGAGACCTTGCGCAGGGCGCTTTTGGCGCTCATCTCGGTCGGGATGCCCTGGTAAGCCGACGCGGCGCGGATCTCGTCCAAAGCGGCGCTGGCCGGCATTCTCTGGAGAAGGCCGTCGGGCTGAATCAGGATACCCGAAAGCGGCATCGCGCCGCTGCCGCCGCCGTAACTGCTGTTGTTGTTGCCGTAACCGCCGCCGCTTCGGTTATTGTTGCCGCTGCGGTTATTGCCGTAACCGCCGCTGCGGTTGCCGCCGCCATAACCGCCGCCTCCGCCGTAACCGCCTCCGCCGTACTGCGCCGTCGCAACCGACGCCGCGGCGAAGGTCAGCAGAACAAACAGACAAAGACCTGTCCGCCTAACCATTGCCCGAATCATCATTATTGATACTCCTCGAGGAACCTATCGCCCCCGGACACACGAGAGGGGGGCGGATGGGTAAAGTTTTCTTGACACGGCGGCTCAAAGTTTATGGCTATACACTTCCAGCCCGTGAGTATAGAGATACCTGCAACTAATAATAACTGGGTAAATTAGGTAAAGCAAGGGAAGACCAAATGAAATTCGCCGTTTTTTGCGATTTTCTCCGTCAAAACCGGAATGACCGATAAAAGCAATCACCTTCTTCTTCCGCGCGGGTACCATAAAAAAACCCGGGGGAACTCCCCCGGGTTTTTGCTCTTTCGCCCGGCCTTTGGCCGCGGGAAAAAATCACTTCACCTCGAACTCGGCGTCGATGGCGTCGTCGTCCCCCTTATTCTGCCCCTCGGCCGGACCGGCCGCGGCGTCGCCGGAAGCGAACCCGGCGCCGCCGGCGGCCCCTTGCTGCTGCTGAGCGGCCTTATACAGGGCGGCGCTCATCGCGTGCGAGGCCTGCTCGAGGTTCGACAGCGCCGACTTAATCTTCTCGACATCGTCGGTGGCCGCCGCTTCGCGGGTCGTTTTAATCGCGCTTTCGATCGCCGACTTGTCCTCATCGCGGAGCTTATCGGCGTGCTCTTTGATGAGCTTCTCCAGATCGAAGCACATCGCTTCGGCGCGGTTCTTCGTTTCGACCAGCTCGCGGCGCTTGGCGTCCTCGGCGGCGTGTTCCTCGGCGTCGCGCCGCATCCGCTCGATCTCGGCCTCGGACAGACCGCTGGACTGCTCGATGCGAACCTTCTGCTCTTTCGAGGTCCCCAGGTCTTTCGCCTTGACGTTCAAGATGCCGTTGGCGTCGATATCGAAGGTCACCTCGATCTGCGGGATGCCGCGCGGTGCCGGCGGAATCTCTTCCAGGTTGAACTGGCCGAGCAGACGGTTCGCCGAGGCGATCTCACGCTCCCCCTGGTAGACCTTGATGGTCACCGCGGTCTGGTTGTTCTCGGCGGTGCTGAACACCTGCTTCTTCTCGGTCGGGATCGCCGTGTTCTTCTCGACCAGCTTGGTCATGATGCCGCCGAGCGTCTCGATGCCGAGAGAAAGCGGCGTAACATCCAGCAGCAGGACATCCTTCACCTCACCGGCCAGCACACCCCCCTGGATAGCGGCGCCGACAGCGACGACCTCGTCGGGGTTCACCCCCTTGTGCGGCTCTTTGCCAAAGAGCTTCGCGACCACCTCTTGGACCTTCGGGATACGGGTCGAACCGCCGACCAAGACGACCTCGTCGATCTGCGAGGGGGTCAGCTGAGCGTCGGCCAGCGCCTGGTTGACAGGCCCCTTGGTCCGCTCGATCAGGTGATCGGACAGCCGCTCGAATTCCGCGCGGGTGATCTTCAGCTGCAGGTGCTTCGGACCGCTGGCGTCGGCGGTGATGAACGGCAGGTTGATATCGGTCACCTGCGAGGCGGACAGCTCGCGCTTCGCCTTCTCGGCGGCCTCCTGCAGACGCTGCAGCGCCATCGGGTCTTTGCGCAGGTCGATCCCCTGCTTCTTCTGGAAGTCGTCGGCGATGTAGTCGATCAGGACCTTATCGAAGTCGTCGCCGCCGAGGTGGGTATCGCCGTTGGTCGAAATGACGCGGAAGACACCGTCGGCCACTTCGAGGACCGAGACATCGAACGTACCGCCGCCGAGGTCGAAGACGACAATCTTCTGGTTGACGTTCTTATCGAGCCCGTAGGCGAGCGAGGCGGCCGTCGGCTCGTTGATGATACGCATCACTTCCAGACCGGCGATCTGGCCGGCGTCTTTGGTCGTCTGACGCTGGGCGTCGTTGAAGTACGCCGGAACGGTGATGACCGCCTTGTTGACCTTGTGCCCCAAGTAGGCCTCGGCCGACTCCTTAAGCTTGCGCAGGGTCATCGCCGAGATCTGAGGCGGGGTATAGTCCTTGCCGTCGACCTCGACCTTGACGTAGTCGTCACTGGAACCGACGAGCTTGTAGGGGACGGTCTCTTCCTCGGAGCCGACCTCTTTGCGGGTCCGCCCCATAAAACGCTTGATCGAGGCGATCGTCCTCTGCGGGTTGGTTACCGCCTGACGCTTTGCCGATTCGCCGACAAGGATCTCGTCGCCGTCGGTGAACGCCACAACCGAGGGGGTCAGCCGGTTGCCTTCGGCGTTCGGGATCACTTTCGCGTCCTTCCCCTCCATCACAGCCACGACCGAGTTGGTTGTTCCCAGGTCGATACCAATAATCTTTTCGCCGTTTGCCATAGTAACAGTCTCCTTTTCGTATACACCCGGCCTTAGAAAGGTCCGGTCATTTTATTTTCTCTTCTTCTTGGAACGCACGGGCCCAAAGGGCTCGTTCGCCCGCTGTTTAAGCAAGGAGCGTGCCAAAGAAAAATTTCCTTGAAAAAAATCCCTTTTTGGCGCAGATTTCCCAGTATCACGAATTCCCCCTGCGCCGCGGCCCCGCGCCGTGTCTGCCAAAATGGCGCCTGTCCCGCCCCCTCCCGAAGCTCCCCAGCCGTCCGTCCCCCGAAAGGGCCGGGGATAGGGTATAATGAACACAGCTGAAAGTCACCCTTGCCGCCGCGGCGGTACCCGTTAGGACAAATCGCTGAGATGAGAACCTCTCCCGAAAAAGAACGTATCGGCCTGTACTTTGGGACCTTCGACCCCGTCCACATAGCGCACCTTCTTCTGGCCGAAACCGCCCGCGAGGCGATCCGGCTTGATCGGGTCGTCTTTATGCCCGCCGGCGTTCCCCCCAACAAGCTAAAGAAGAAGGTTACCCCGGGGGAGATTCGCCTCGAGATGCTCCGCCGGGCGACGGCCGATCATCCCCGCTTCGAGGTGAGCCGCTTCGAAATCGATTCCCCCGGCGTCAATTACACCGTCGATACCCTGCGGCACCTTAAACAGCGGTACCCCGGCGGGAAGCTCTTTTTTATCGCGGGGAGCGACACCATCAACGATCTGCCAAACTGGTACCGGCCCCAAGAGATATGCCGTTTGGTCTCGCTGGTCACCGCCCTTCGCCCGGGCGAGGAGGTGCCCGACTTTGACCGTCTCGAGCGGGAAATCGGAATACGCCTGCCGGCGGCCGTGCGGCGTCAGATCATCCCGATGCCGCTTTTGGAGATCTCCTCGACCGAAATTCGCCGGCGGCGCGCCCAAGGGAAAAGCATCCGGTACCGAACCCCGGATAAGGTGATCGCCGTGATCGAAAAGTACGGTCTTTACCAAAAAAAGGCGCGGCCGTAATCTCGCGCGCGGCCGCGCCTTGATAAACACTCACGCCTTTAGCGAAGCCGTTTACGCCTTGACGATCTTGTCCCGGTTTTTGGTGACGTTCTTGGTCGCGTTGCGGCTGTCGACGACCAGCGGGGCGTGGCGGACGATGAAATCGTAGTCGTACGACGTGTGATCGGTGGCGATGAGCACGGCGTCCTGCGAGGCCAGGAATTTCGCCGTGAGCTTTTGGCTCTTCATTCCGGTCATCTCGGGCCACTGGCGCTTGGAACCGATCTCGGGGATGTGGGGATCGTTGTAGGTGACGACCGCGCCGCGGCGCATCAGCCGATCGATCAGCTCGAACGACGGGCTCTCGCGCTCGTCGTCGACATCTCTCTTGTAGGCCAGCCCCAGGACGCAGATCTTCGACCCCTTTACCGACTTGCACCGGTCGTTGAGCGCGTCGGCCAGTTTACGAACGACGTAAAGCGGCATCTGGGTATTGATTTCCCCCGACAGCTCGATGAACCGGGTGGTCAGGCCGCAGCGGCGGGCCACCCAGCTGAGGTAGAACGGGTCGATCGGAATGCAGTGCCCCCCAAGCCCCGGTCCCGGGTAGAACGCCTGGAAACCGAACGGCTTGGTCTTCGCCGCGTCGATGACCTCCCAAACGTC
>CADBTE010000066.1 GCA_902797455.1 uncultured Planctomycetota bacterium
GATCGTCCTTCCCGAGAGCTGTTGTTCCAGGTCGATCCGAACACAGCTCAGGCCGACGAATTGCTGGCACTTCCCGGAATCGGGCCGGCGCTGGCTGATCGAATTCTCGAATTTAGACAGGCAAACGGCCCGTTCCAAAAAGCGGAAGATCTGGAGCGTGTCTATGGGATTGGGCCCAAAAAAAGGGAGCAGATCGAGCCGTATCTTCTCTTCCCGTGAGTGTGAGCGGCTCCCCTTTGCTCCCTAGGGCTCTTGTTTGGCCTCGTCGCCTTTGCTTCGGTAAATGAGGCGTCCGGAGACCAGTACATCCGGCCCGATCAGCTCGGTGCGGCACTCTTCCAGGCGGGCAGCCTTCCTCATCGAGTCGATACCAAACCCTCCGACCGGAACCACCGCATTGGAACCCCCGATCACCTTCGGCGCGATGAAGACATAGATTTCATCGAGCAGCTCCAAGTCGAACAGATGCCCCAGAAGCTCTCCTCCCCCCTCGACCAGGAGATTCGTTACCCCGCGGCGCGCTAATTCTTCGGTCAGGAGTATCAGGCGCTGCTCATGTTCCGGGGCCTGAAGTGTCAAAACCTCGGCTCCTTTCCCTTCCCAGAAGACTCGCTTTTCAGGCGCCGCCTCAGGACCAAAGGCCAAAAGGAGGGGAACATCCCGCGCGGTGAGTGCCAGTTCGGAGAAGACTGAAAGCGTCCCCCCCGAATCGAAGACGATCCGAAGCGGTGTTCTAAGCGGGGTTTCCCCTTCGGGGAGACGAACCGTCAGTCGAGGGTCGTCCTCCATCGCCGTACGGCTCCCGACCATAATCGCGTCCATCCGACTGCGAAGTTGATGGACACGCCGGCGCGACTGGTCGGACGATACCCAGTAGCTTGCCCCTGTCCGCGTGGCGATCTTGCCATCGAGGGTCATTGCCCATTTGCCAATAATCCAGGGACGGCGCTTTGTCTGTCGTGTGAGATAAGGGGCATTGAGCGCGCGGGCTTCTTTCTCGAGAACACCGGTGGTTACTTCGATCCCCGCGGCGCGAAGTTTGGCCAGTCCCCCGCCGGCGACTTTCGGAAAGGGATCGGCCATCGCCGCGACGACACGGCTGATTCCCGCCTCAATCAAAGCGTCACAGCACGGGGGGGTCTTGCCAAAGTGACAGCAAGGCTCCAGCGTAACGTAACAGGTGGCGCCGCGAGCTTGCTTTTTGGCGTTCTTTAGCGCCGCTGCCTCGGCGTGATCGCCGCCGAAGCGGGCGTGATAACCGGTACCGACCACCTTGGGGGGATCGTTCTTCGAGCGAGCTTTTGGCAAGTCGGGACGGACCAGAACACAGCCGACCATTGGATTGGGCTCGACGTACCCTTGACCTTGGGCAGCCAGCGCCAGGGCCTGACGCATAAAATATTCGTCCCAGTTGAGCTTCGACGTCATTGTGGATTCTTTCTAACGCCGCGAATATCAGGCGAGCCGCGGAGAATGATCGGGGTGGATACAGCCGGCGGTCATTTAGTTGGCCGGCGGAAGGAAATAAGATTGACCGTCGTTCGTGTAGCGATTCTCTCCCTGTGAGGCAATGGAACGAAACTCCGCCGTCACGGAAGGTTCCCCCTGAGTTGTCTGGGGACCGGATACCGGGATCTCCGTGCCGGAAGCCGGTGGGGTGAACTGTGTGTCGCCGCCGTTGAAGGATGGGACCTCAGGCACGGCTGCCGGCTGCGCCGGTGTTGTCGCCAAGGGGGGTTGTGTTCCCGCCATAGGAGGCGCGGGGGGGGCAGCCTGAGCGGCGGGCGGGTTGTAATTCTGCGTCGGCGGCGCTACCGAGGGGACGGAACTGGAACCGATATTGACCTGTTGGGCATTGATTTCGCTTTGGGTCGGCATGGCGAACAGCTCGGGAGTGATTCCATCGGGTTGATTGACCTGAACCTTTCCCAAGTCGAACTGAAGGGAACCGTCGGCCTTTGGACAGCTGATCACCATCTTCTTGGGGAGAACCGCCTTGGTGGCGTCGTCTATCTGGAACTCACTGCAGATCACCGAGACGACCGTGTCGCCGTTCGGCCCGATGACATCCTGGCGCTTGATCGCGGCGGTACGTGGCTCGATGAACATATTTTTGCGGTAGATTCCGTCGCTTCGCTGACGCTGAGTGACCAGAAGAATCGATTTGTCCGCTTGGACAATAGGCCCTTCGATGACTTCGGCGTTGTTGATTTCGGTCACACCCAGCGCGTCCGGAAACCAGACCGGATCGACGGGGATGGTTTCTTTCATCGGGCTGTTCGTGTATTCACCCAGCGGTGACCAGAAGAGTTTGTCACTGTCTTGAAACTGACTCCAGAACCAGAATTTATCGCCGTTGCAGCCAAAATCGACGACCTTGCCGCTCATCGGAGCGGTTCCGATGAGACGAAGGTTTTGCGGCTTTTGATACGCCACTCGGCAGGTGACCCAGCCCGAGAGATTCGACATCCCGACGGAGGCGTTGTCGCTGCGAAGGGTTGTGACTTTAGCGCTGTTGGCGTTGACGGCATTGAGCAGTTCGCCAAGGGTGGGGTTATCGTTCATCACCACCGGAAGCTTGACCGTTTGACAACCGGTCAGCAGCGTCAGGAAGATCACGACACTGACAGCGGCCCAGCCGGGGAGAGTCGACTGATGACAGGGAATCTTTGGCATTATATTGAGGCTTTGTGGGGCTGCATGCAAGGTCAAGGGGCAGGGAAGATCAATCGGGCGAATGTTTCCTGGAGTTCCGAAATCCTCTCGTCGGCGATCTTCTGAATCGGGATGACGTAGGAAATCTCACGGCGGGGCGCGTAGACGGTCATTTCATTCGCCGATTCGCCGTCGCCGCGCTCCATGCGCAGAAGCCGACGGCGAACCATCAAAAGCGAAAGAATGTAGAGATATTCCCCTTTCTCCTCGTCTCCGAGCCATTGGTCGAAGAGATTGAAGAGAATATCGTTGGGGGCCAGCCGAACCTTTTTATCGTCCTGGGCGGGAAGGACCGCCTTCCACCAGCCGATCATCGCCGATTGGCCGCCGCAGTGATCGGCACAGCGCTTTTTTTGTTCCTCACGCCAGGCCTCCGGCGAAAAATCGAGTCGAACAATCCCCTCGGGTTCTTCGACCAGAGCCGAGTAATAGACATCGCCCGGCGCGAAGCATCGCCGCGTTCGGCAGCAGATTTTGGAGCATCGGGGGATAGCGTTCTCGTTGATCATTCGCTTTATTTCGCCTGGGGGACGGGAGATTTCCGTACCTTCGGTGGGTGATCTTAGCGATTTTGCCCCGA
>CADBTE010000067.1 GCA_902797455.1 uncultured Planctomycetota bacterium
TATCAGTCGCAAAGATTGAGAATCTCGATGATCTCCTGCTTTCCGATATTGGCGCGGTCGCCGATCTTCACCCCGCGGCTGCCGATCATCTCGGCCACGGCGCTGATCACCGCGTCGCTCACGCCATACCGCTGACGCGTCGCGTGAATGCCGAGCGACTGGAAGAAGGAAATCGTCCGCGCGATGGTTTTGTCGATAACTTCGTCCTGATTATCGCCGGAGATGCCGAAAACACGGCGGCCGAGCTGGGCGATCTTCTCTCCCTTTTCTTTGCGCTGCTGACGCCACATTCCGGGGAGGACCAGCGCCAGGGAACGGCCGTGATCGACCCCGACCTGCGCGGTGAGCTCATGGCCGATGGCGTGAATCGCCCAGCACTGGACGGTGCCGACATTCAGCCAGCCGTTGAGCGCCTGGGTCGCCATCCAGAAGATATTGGCGCGGGCCTGATAGTCGTTCGGATTGGCGAAGACACGCGGCGCGGTGTTGACCAGCGCCAGAAGAATCGCCTCGGCCTGACGGTCCTGCAGCGGGCAGTCCTGCGGATGGGTGACGTACTGCTCGACGACGTGGACGAAAGTATCGGCGATCCCGTTGGCCGTCTGGCGCTCCGGAAGGGTGAAGGTGAAAGACGGGTCGATGATCGAGAACTTCGGGAAAACCGCCTTCGACCAGAAGGCGAGCTTTTTGGTCTCCTCTTTCTTGGAGATCACCGAGAAGCCGTTGGTCTCCGAGCCGGTCGCCGGCAGGGTGATGACGTCGGCCAGGGGGACCGCGTCGGTGACGGGGGTCTGCTTCTCGAGGATCGTGTCCCAGGGGTCGGCGCTGTCGGTCTTCGCCGCCGCGGCGATGAACTTCGTCCCGTCGAGCGTCGAGCCGCCGCCGGCGGCCAGAAGGAAATTCACCCCCTCGGCTTTGACAATATCGACGGCCTTCATCAGCGTGGAGTACTGCGGGTTCGGCTCGATGCCGCCGAACTCCAGCAGGTCGAAGCCGGCCAGCGCCGTTTTGATCTGATCGTAGGCGCCGTTGCTCTTAATCGAGCCGCCGCCGTAGGTCAGGAGAATCTTGGGATTGGCGGGGGCGTATTCTTTGAGGAGCTGCGGAAGAAGAGCGGTTTGTCCCTTGCCGAAGACGACTTCGGTGGTGTTCTGATAGCGGAAATTTTCCATTATTTCATACTCCTGTCGGTTTTGGTGGTGAGGATTGCTATATTGAAGGATACGCTAAGGTGTCTGTTAAGGGTGACCATTATAAGGGGTTTCGCGCCTAACTATTAGAGCAGTTCGACGGGGCGATGTCAAGAATCGACCCTTCCCGCCGAGGCGCTGATCTGATAAAATATAGAGCGATTTTTATACTGGGGAAACTCTCTTGCCTATAGGGAGGCCGCCAAAGGCCTATAGGGAGGGTTTCGTGCGTAAGAGCCGGAGGGCAACAATAAAAATGGATATCAACGAGCTGCCGAAACAGTACGACCCCGCCGCCGCGCAGCGGCGCTGGGCGAAGTTCTGGGAAGAGAACCACTTCTTCGAAAGTGACCCGAACCCCAATAAGAAGCCGTATACCATTGTTATCCCCCCGCCGAACGTTACCGGCGCGCTGCACCTGGGGCACGCGCTGAACGATACCCTCCAAGATATCATGATCCGATCGCGCCGGATGCAGGGGTTCGAGACCCTCTGGGTTCCCGGCGTGGACCACGCGGGGATCGCCACGCAGGCGACGGTTGAAAAGCGCCTGTTCGAGCGCGAGAAAAAGACCCGTCACGACATCGGCCGCGAGGCGCTGGTTCAGCGTATTTGGGAGTGGAAAGATCAATATCAGGAAAGGATTATCGCGCAGCTCAAGGCGCTGGGGTGCAGCTGCGACTGGCGCCGGACGCGGTTCACGCTCGACCCTGTCTGCGCCAAGGCGGTGCGGCATTTCTTCTTTAAGCTCTTCTCCGAGGGGCTGATCTACCGCGGGAAGCGGCTGGTCAACTGGGATACCCACCTTCAGACGGCGGTCAGTGACGACGAGGTCTTCCATACCCCGATCGATGGGCATTTCTGGTATCTCCACTATCCGGTGATCGATCCGAAGCCGGGAGAGCCGGAATTTGTTACCGTCGCCACCACGCGTCCGGAGACCATGCTCGGCGATACCGCCGTGGCCGTTCATCCCGAGCCGGCCAAAGAATTCGACCGGATCGAGGCGGAGCTGCGCGCCAAGATTGCCGGCAGCTCCGAGAAAGAGGCCGAAGAGGCCCAGGCGGCGCTCGACGCGCTGCTGAA
>CADBTE010000068.1 GCA_902797455.1 uncultured Planctomycetota bacterium
CAATTCTGCGTTACGTCCCGACCTATTGGCTCTTCCGGGGTACGTTCCCGGCGAGCAGCCGCGCGCCGGCGAGGCGGTCAAGCTCAACACCAACGAGAACCCTTACCGCGCCAGCGACAAGGTCTACGAGGCGATCAAGGCGGCCGCCGACAGGGGGCTCTCCCGCTATCCCAACGCGATGGCGCAGCCGTTCCGCGAGGCGGCGGCCGAGGTTTACGGGGTCTCCCCCGAGATGATCCTCTGCGGCAACGGCAGCGACGACCTGCTGACGATCCTCACCCGTTCGTTCCTCGATCGGGGGCAGTGGCTGCGGCTGGCCAAGCCGAGCTATATCCTCTACAAAACCCTGGCGCAGCTGCAGGGGGGGTACGCCGACGAGGTTCTTTTCCTCCCCGACTGGACGCTCCCGGAGTCGTTCGGTCAGGGATTCAGCGACGGACGAGAACTGAAACTCGTCTATCTTCCGAATCCGAATTCCCCCTCGGGGACGGTCCTTTCGAAAGAGGCGATCCTTCGCTTCGCCGAGACGCTCCCCTGTCCGATCGTCGTTGACGAGGCGTACGCCGACTTCGCCGACGAGAACTGCGTCGACCTGGTGAGAAAGAATCCGAAGATTATGGTTCTTCGCACCTTGAGCAAGTCGTACGCGCTGGCGGGGCTGCGGTTCGGGTTCCTCTTTGCCGATCCGTCGATTATCGAACAGCTGGCGAAGATGAAAGACTCGTACAACTGCGACGCCATCGCCATTGCCGCGGCGACCGCGGCGGTGCGTGATCAAGACTGGCGGCGGGCCAACCGCGCGAAGATCCTCGCCACGCGCTCGCGGCTGACCGAGCGGATGCGCGCGCTCGGCTTCACCGTCCCGGAATCGCGCGCGAATTTTACCTGGAACGTCCATCCCGACGAGAATGTCTCCCACAAAGAGATATACCTCTATCTCAAAGAACATGGCTGGCTGGTCCGCTATATGGATTACGGCCAGTGCGGCGACGGGCTTCGGATCAGTGTCGGGACCGACGAGCAAAACGACGCGATGCTCGACTGCCTGGAAAAGTATTTCAAAAAATAACAACAAACCATCACCACTAAAGAAGATCGATCCGCCATGCCTGCCGCGAAAAAAAGAACCAGTACGATCAAACGTGACACGAAAGAGACCCAAATCCGTCTGTCGCTGGACCTCGACGGCACCGGTGCCGGCAAGATCAATACCGGGCTTGGGTTCTTCGATCATATGCTTACCCTCTTCGCCGCCCACGCGATGGTCGATCTGACGCTGGAGGTCAGCGGCGACCTGGAAGTCGACGGGCATCACTCGGTGGAAGATACCGGGATCGCCCTGGGCGAGGCGTTCGCCGCGGCGCTCGGGGACAAAAAGGGAATCTGCCGCTACGGGTTCTTTATCCTTCCGATGGACGAGACCCTCTGCACGGCGGCGATCGATTTCTGCGGCCGTCCCACGCTGGTCTACAACGCCGAGCTTCCGGTCGCCTCGGTAGGGACGTTCGATCTGGAACTGATCCGCGAGTTCTGGCAGGGGTTCGCCAATGCCTCGGCCGCAGCGCTCCACATCAATGTCTCTTACGGAAAGAACGGCCACCATATCAGCGAGGCGATCTTCAAGGCCGCGGCCCGGGCGATTCGCGCCGCCTGCGCGAGTGACCCGCGCCAAACGGGGGTTCCGAGCACGAAGGGGGTTCTGTAATGCCCGCCGCGGTGGTGCTTCTTTCCGGCGGGCTCGACTCGACGACCGTCTGCGCGATCGCGGCCTCACAGGGGCGAACGATCCATGCTCTGACGCTCGACTACAATCAGCGGCATAAAGGGGAACTCGACGCCGCGCGCCGGGCCGCTCGGTTCTTCGATGTCAAAGAGCACCTGATCTTTCCGATTCGTCTGGATCTGTTCGGCGGCTCGTCGCTGACCGATCCGACGATTCCTGTGGAGACGTCTGTTCCTCTGGAGGAGATCGGTCAGGCGATTCCCACCTCGTATGTTCCGGCGCGCAATACGATCTTCCTGTCGCTGGCCCTGGCGATGGCCGAGACCCGCGGCGCCTCCGAGATCTGGCTCGGGGTCAATTCGGTCGATTACTCCGGCTACCCCGACTGCCGGCCCGAGTTTATCGGCGCCTTTGAGCGTCTCGCCCGGCTGGCGACCAAAATGGGAGTCGAGGGGGAAGGGATCCGCGTGGTGACCCCGTTGATGTCGATGAGCAAGGGACAGATCATCCGCGCGGGGCTGTCGCTGGGGGTGGATTACTCCCAGACGCTCACCTGCTACAGCCCCAACGCCTTGGGCGAGGCGTGCGGGGAGTGCGAGTCGTGCCGTCTGCGGCTGGCGGGGTTCCGGGAGGCGGGGGTTCCCGACCCGGCCGCGTACGCCGCCGGCGCGAGGCAGCAAACAAAAACAAGAAACAATCGATAGAATTCACGAAGGCGGCAAGATATGGCGGAAGTGATTGACAGTTGGAAACCGCGGGTCTTCATCGCGGGGATTATGCAGGGTTCCCTCACCCGAAAGGCCCTTCACGGCCAGGGGTACCGCGAGCGGATCGCCGAGATCATTCAAAAGGTTCTTCCCGGCTCGGTCATCTACGACCCGCTGGCGGCCAATAAGAATTCGCTCGAGTACGGGGAAGAAACCGGCAAACAAACCTTTCTGCGCCACAACAACCAGTGTTCGACGGCGACCGACCTGCTGATCGCCTACATTCCCGAGGCGTCGATGGGGACGGCGATCGAGATGTGGGAGGCGTGGAAGGGGGGGGCCGTGGTGATCACCATCAGCCCGATGGTCTGCAACTGGGTGGTGAAATTTCTCTCCACCCGGATCTACCCCGATCTGGAAGCGTTCGAAAAGGGGGTCGCCGGCGGCGACGTCTCGGCGTGGATACCGAAAAAGTAAAACGGCAGCCGCATGGAAGAGCGTCCAAGCTATCGTGTCGGCCTGGGGCATGACACACACCGATTTAACCCCCCCGCGCCGGGGGTCGTGTCGCTTCGTCTCGGCGGGGTCGATATTCCGTACGATCGGGCCCTGCGCGGCCATTCCGACGCCGATGTGCTGCTGCACGCCGTGACCGACGCCCTTTTGGGGGCCGCGGCGCTGGGGGATATCGGCGATCATTTCCCCGATACCGACGAAAACAACCGCGGCCGCGACTCCGCCGAGATGCTCGCCCTTGCCGCCGGGCTGCTGCGATCGCGCGGCTGGTCGATTGTCAATCTCGACACGATCATCTTCGCCGAGGCCCCCAAGCTGGGCGCTTTCAAACGGGTGATCGCCGAGAAGATTGCCTCGGTTCTCGATCTGCCGGCAGACCGCGTGAGCGTCAAGGCGAAGACCGGCGAGAAGATCGGCATCATCGGCCGGGGGGAGGCGATCAGCGCCGAGGCGATTGTTCTGATTGAAGCCATTGCGATAACAACCGGGATACATTTCGGGCATGAGTAAGAAGCGTTCACTATCCGGCAGCGCGGGAGAAGAACCGGCCAAAAAGCCGGCCAAAAGGTCGGCCGACAGCCCCGTCGGCAAGAAGCCGGCGGGGCGCGCCGTCAAAAAGGCGGCCCCTTCCGACGGGGAGGGAAAGCCGAAGCGCCCCGTCAAGCGCGCTGAAACCAAAGGCGCCGCCGCCAAGGGCGCCTCGAAGAAAAGTGCCGTGTCCGCCGCCGAGCCGAACGAGGCGTTCTCCAGTTTCGAGCGGTCCTTTCTCCAGGCCGAGGGAAACCTGTCGAAGAAAGAGATCGACCGCCGGCGCCGTGTTGAGGAGGCGCGGGCGTTCCATAAGCCCGGCGACGCCGAGCTGCGCTACGGGGCCGGCCGTCTTCCGGTCTGGGAACCGGGGTGGCTGCTGATCACCGGGGCGCGCCAGAACAATCTGCGCTCGATCGACGTCCCGTTCCCTCTCTCGGCGCTGACCTGCGTCACCGGGGTTTCGGGCAGCGGCAAGTCGTCTCTGATTGGTGAAATCCTTTGCCCGGCGCTGGAGCGCAAACTGATGCATTCCGTCGCGAAGGTGGGGGCGTACGACCAAATTCTCGGGGCCGATCGGCTCGACAAGGTGATTATGGTCGATCAGCAGCCGCTCGGCCAGACTCCCAGCTCCACGCCGGCGACCTACACCGGCGTCTTCGATCAGATCTGCGAGCTGTTCGCCCGCCTGCCCGAGTCGCGCATGCGCGGCTACACCGCCAGCCGTTTCCGGTTCAATGTCCCCGGCGGGCGGTGCGAGAAGTGCGAGGGGGCCGGTCAGATCAAGATCGAGATGCACTTCCTGGCCGACGTTTGGGTCACCTGCGAGGCGTGCGGGGGGTCGCGCTACGAGCCCAATACACTGGAGGTTCTCTATAAGGGGGCCTCGATTTGCGATGTTCTCAACATGCCGATCGCCCGCGCGTGCGCTCTGTTTTCCGATATCCCGCCGATCGTCCGCGTCCTTCGGACGCTGCGCGACGTCGGTCTGGGCTACTTAACGCTCGGTCAAAGCGCGCCGACTCTCTCGGGAGGGGAAGCGCAGCGGGTTCGTCTCGCCAAGGAACTGGCGCGTCCCGATACGGGCAGAACGCTCTATGTTCTCGATGAGCCGACGACCGGTCTGCACTTCGACGATATCGAGAAGCTCTTGGATGTCATTCATCGGCTGGTCGATCTCGGGAACACGGTGATCATCGTTGAGCACAACCTTGATGTGATCAAGTCGGCCGACTGGCTGGTCGATCTCGGCCCCGAAGCGGGGGTCGGCGGCGGGGACCTCGTCTTTGCCGGAACCCCCGAGCAGCTGGTTCGCCGTGAGGAGAATCGCCTCAAACTCCCGCCAAAGCAGCGCGGCGCGATGCCGAAGAGCTGGACTGCCGAAGTTCTGGCCCCGGTCCTGGCGGCCGGTCCCTACCGTGAGCGTCCCCTGTTCGATCCCGAGGAGTACCGACGCGCCTGCGCCGAGAGCGAAAGCCGGATCGAGGATATCGATATCGAGAACCGCACGACGATGCCGTGGGAAAGCGACGGCCGTCACTGGCACACGACCGCGCGGACCAGCACCAATGGGACGGTCTGCCGCTGGGACGGCAAGATCCTGGCCGACACGGTCGACCGGATCGAGGAGTCGCGCGTTTTTCAAGAGACCGACTGGAGCCATCGTTCTATGGTCGAGATTCTCCCCGAGCGGAATGTTTTCGGGTGGTTCTTCCAGGCGTCGACGGGGGAAGAATGGCTCCTGCGTCTGAAGTTCCGCGTCCCGCGCGGTACCTTCTCGGCCGAGACTCTTCCCGGAAAAATTGGGCTCAAACCCCTCAGCGAGCGCAAGGATATCAATCTGTACGGGACGCGTCCTCGCACCGAAGTGAACAATTACGGCATGTTTCAAGAGGTCCAGCTGCGGGTCTATGACTACGCCGAGATCGATACCCCCGCCTACTGGGAGCTCCTCGATCGGGCGATTGAGGCGATGGAGCGTTATTTGGCCGCGCCGCCGCCGGCCGACGACTCCCGCGCCAAGGACGCCCCATGGCGGACGCTGGGGAAACAGTGGCATTTAAGCCCGCAGGGATGCAGCGGGGAAAGCTCGGTCCCGAAGTGGGATATTTCTTTTTTGCAGAGGATTCTCGATTTACTGGAACGGGCCGATCCGCGGGCCGAGGCGGTCTGGACGCATCGGCTCCAAGTGCCCTTCTACCGCGCGGGGGCGAAGACCCCCTGGGTCGTCGCGCAGACCAAGTTCTGTGACTATATTTCGGTCCGTCTCCCGGTACGTCCCCACACCGTGAGCAAACAGCAGCTGGCGATCTTCGGCGCGGCGGCGGCGCTGGAGGAGGGCGACGACGGGCCGGTGGTGGTTTTTCGCCTGAGGCGTCCCGAAGATTTTAGCGAGGGCGCGTTTACGAGGTTTTTGAAAAAGACGCTCAGCGACTGGGATAATCCCCCGCGGCAGCTGTGACGCCGCGGAAGAAAAAAACGGCGGCGCCGCAAAAAAACGGCGCCGCCCGTGAAAAAAGGGGAGGGGGTTTACCCCATCCAGTGGGCCCGGATGAACGCCTGTATCTTCTCAAACAGGACGCGGGGAGAGGTGAAGTCGAAACTGGCGTTGTTCCAGAAATCTTGATTCTGGTCAAGACTTATCCCGCTGGCCGCCCAGAAGGCGACGGCCAGGAAGGTGATAAACACCGCCAGCCGGAACAGCCGCGCGAAGACCCATCCGAAAAAGGAGCCGCGCGGCTGTTTTTTCGCCGCGGCGTAACTTATTCCCCCCAGCGCTGCGGGAACATCCTTCTTTCGGGATGAGGCGGCGCTGTTCCAAGAGTTGACCGGTGCTGCCATAGCCGTCAGATCCTTTTCCCTCTTGTTTTTGCTTAAAGCCCTCGGGGTATTCACAACGGCTTCAGTTCGGTGATGGAGATGTTCCTAAAGCTCACCGGCGTGCTGTGGTGCTGCAGAAAGATGCGCGAGGACTTGATCTTGCCGAAGTTCGGCTCGTCCTGGAATTTGCTCTTCGCCACGCGCGCGTTCCAGTCGGGAGAGCCGATCACGGCCGCGACGGTTCTTTGACCGTTGAGCCAATGCTCGACGTAGTTCCCCATCACGACAATCTTCCCCTGGTTGAACTGGCCATACTTGAGCAGGCCGCTTTTGACCGCCGGCGGATAGACATCGTACAGCGAGGCGGTGAGGTGAAGTTCGCCGGAATCGCCGCTTCCGTTGTCGTCGAGGATCTGGTACTCGCACCCCATCCACCAGTTGTCGCCGTACCAGGTTTTGTATTTCACGCCGCTGTTGGTGTTGTCCCCCTGCACGACCAGGAACTCGAACTCGAGGATGAACGACTCGTACTGTTTCTCGGTGAAGAGGTTATCGCCGGTAGCGTCGTGGTAGAGGAGGCCGTCGACCACCTTCCATCCTTTGGGCTCTCCCGCGTCGGCGTTGGTCCAGCCGGTTAAGTCGACATGGTTGAACAGCTCGGTTTTCTCTCCCCGGACGTAGTAAACCGGGGCCGCCGACGGCTCGTACGCGGCGGCGGCCGAGTATGGCGCGCCCGTTCGGTACGCCGAAGAGGCGAAGGTTTGAGCCCCTTCCCACTGAATCGGTTTCGCGGCAACGGGGGACTGTGCCGGCAGCCGGACGTGCCCGGCCGGGACGAACAGGGCGGCCAGCACAGCGGCGGTCTCAATGATCATAGAATCAAAGCGTCTCATCTGTTTTCTTTCGGTACGAACAGGGGAATCAATCGCGCGCCGGGAAGAAACATCTCTTCCCCGACCCTTCGGTGCGGTTAATAAATTATATGGTATAAATACACTGGGCGCTATAGGTAGAATAGTTAGGCAAGACGCCTTTGTCCAGGAAACTTTGAGCGTTTTTGCAAAAAAGGGGAGCTTTTCGCGCCGCCGCGGGGGGATTATGGTGGATTTTTGGGAAATACCGCCTTGGTTCATCGGGCGCTTATGGGTATAAAAAGAGCAAAACGCTCTCTCCCCGCGAAGAAATGAGGAACCGATGACGGAAGCGAATAAAACGCCGGCCGGCGATATCAACTGGAAACGCTACTGGGAACTGGTCGATTCGGCGAGGTCGATTGTGCTGACGTCGCACGTGCGTCCCGACGGCGACTCACTCGGCAGCCAGACGGCGATGGCCATGGCGCTGAAGGCCCGACGCAAACAGGTAATGATGATCAACGCCGACCCGGTCCCCCCGACGCTCACCTTTCTCGACCCGCGTGGGGAGATCCGCGCCCTGGGGCAGCTGACCGGTGAGGAGAAAAAGTTCCTGGACCAGGCCGATCTCCTGGTCGCGCTCGACACCAGCTCCAAGGCGCAGTTGGGGGCGATGTACGACTATTTCGCCGGCGGCCCGGCGCGCAAGGCGGTGATCGATCACCACGTTCAGCGGTACGATTTCCAGGCGGAGTTATTCGCCGACTCCGACGCCCCCGCCACCGGGACGATCGTCTTCGACGCGCTGCGCGCCGGGGGGATGGAACTGACCGGTCCGATCGCCTTCGCGCTGTTTACCGCCATCGCGACCGACACCGGCTGGTTCCGTTTCAGCTCGGTCACCGATCGGACGTTCGAGACGGCCGCGGCGCTCATCCGCGCGGGGATCCGTCCGGACGATCTCTACCGGACGGTCTACGAGCACGAGTCGCTCGGCCGGATTCGTCTGATCGGCCGCGCGCTGGCCAAGACCGAGCCGTTCTTTGACGGCCGGCTGATGCTCACCTCGATTCTGCAGTCGGACTTCGCCGAGGCGGGGGCCCACCCGAGCGAAAGCGAGGATATCGTCAACGAGACACTGAAGATCGCCGGAACCAAGATGGCGCTGATCCTCATCGAGCAGAAAAACGGCGACTTCAAGGTCAGTTTCCGCAGCCGCTGCTCGGTCGACTGCAGCCGGCTGGCCGCCTCGTTCGGCGGCGGCGGGCACGCGTCCGCCGCCGGGGCGACGCTGAAGTTTTCGTACGAGGAGACGAAAAAGCGCCTTCTCGACTCGTCGAGGAAGGCGCTTGAGGCCTGCGGCGAGTAACGCCGCGCTGTGTTATTTTACCCGCCGCTGTTTGGTCTTACTGCGGGAAATCGAGAATGTAGAACCCGTCCTCGGAGGTCGGGTCAACCGGGGCGTTTCGGCGGGCGGTGCGCTTCACCGACCGGACGCTCTTGGCCTGCGGCGCGCTCCCCGCGGGGGCCTCGGCGGTGGGGGCCGCCGCGCTGCCCGGAACGGTCAGAATCGTCGTTCCCTGGGCGCTGCCGGCGTCGTTTCCCGCGGCGTTACTCGAGCGGGGGGCCGAAACGCTCTGGGCGACCTGCTCGGGGCGGCGGAAGAGGGCTTTGGCGCTGGCGGAATCGGGAATATTCTCGTCCGGTGCCTCGGCGCTGTGGAACTGCGACAGCGGGTAGGTATCTTTCTTGATCGTCTCGTTCCCCAGCGACGGGCGGGTCTGTTCGTCCTGCGCCGCGGTATCGTCGGCGGCGGCGGTCCAGCCGTCCTCATCGAAGGCGGTGTCTTCCTCGGTATCCGCCGGCACGCTTTTCGCCTCAACCACATGAATGTCGGTGACTTGAGTTTCGGCGGCCTGTGTATCGGCCGATTCGTTCTCGGCGGGCTTATCTTCCTCGGCGCGGCTGTCCGCGAGCAGTTCCTCGGCCGGCTTGTTCGGCGCCGGTTGTTCGGTGACCGGGCGGCTCACCTGGTGAGAGACCCTCGGCGCGTTCTTCTTCGAGGCGGAACGTCCGCCGGTCGAGGCGGTATAGGTCTCTTTGTTGATAGACTGCGCGCTGATATGCGTGGCGATCTGGGTGGCGACACTCATCGGCAGCCGCGAGACGGTGTAGTGGGCGTCGCTGTCGCCGGCGGGGTTATTCTGATGAATCACCGAGCTCTTCGGCGCGGTGGCGCTGGCGGCCTGGCTCTGGGCCGCGGCGCGGCCGGCCGTCGGCGCGGCGCTGCCGCTCAGCGGGGCGCTGAGCAGACCCAGGGCGATTTGGCGGGGGACCGCGGCGGCGGTGTAGGCGCGCAGAAGCTGCTCACCGTCGGCCAGTTCGTTGTATCTCGGGAGAACCTCTTCCTCAGAGATATACCCGGTGAGCGGGATGTCGATCGGATCGAGGTCTTTCTTCGAGGTGACGATATGAATCTGCTGATTGATTTCTTCGCCCGACTGGTTCTCACCGGCGCGGAAGGTGACCGGAATGATATGGAGCTTGCTTTCTAAGTCGGCCGTCAGGAAACTGACGCGCGAGTCGGACGAGCTGATCTTCTCGATCTTAAACGGAACCGATCCGCGCAGAACCAGGTTCTTCGAGACCGATTCTCCCGGGTGGACCACCCCGATCTGCAGGTGGGTGGGGGTGGCCATCAGCGGGGCCATGACAAGCGCGTGGACAGGGACGAAAACACTTTGTCCATCGCCGTCGTTGGCGATGAACTGAATCTTTCCGTTGATATAGCCGGGCTCGGCCGTCTCGTTGAGGGTGACGGTGACCTCGTACGCCTTCCCCCCGTAACCGCCGGAAATCGGCTGCGCGACCGCGGCGATGGCCGGCGTGGTCTTTTTGATTTGGCTCAGCCGCCAGTTCGGGTTCGAGCCGTGATACTCGAGCAATACCTTTTTCTGGCTCCCATGTCCCTGCGAGACGGTTCCGAACTCGACGTTCCCCGGATTGAAGACGACATCGGCGCGGATGAACGACTGGACCTGGAGCTGAATTTCGGCCGGCTGGGGCTTGCCGAATCGAACCGTGACGGTGACCTTGCGCCTGCCGGTATGAATCTTCCCGGAGGTATCGACGCGGGCGATGATCTCACCGACTTCCTGCGACTTGATCACCCTCTTGGAAACGGTGACGTTGGTGCAGCTGCAGTTCGATTGCGCCGAGATGATTTCGACATCTTCTTTATAGATGTTCTTAAAGGCAAAACGATGTTCCGCTTCGGCGTGCAGAGCGAGATTGCCGAAGTTGAACGCCTTTTCGGTTCCCATAGCCGAGAACATCCTCGAAGCCCAGGACTCGGATGGCTGGGCCTGCAGTATCGAAGTGAGTCCGAAGAAGGTCAGAAAAATTCCCAGAAGCAGAGCTGGTCTGAAGGAATTCCGTCCGATCGATTTTTCGTTCCGTCTCATAACTGTTTCCATAGCGGGACACGCTTGCCGAGGAAGAACCGATCGAAAGCGCGGCCGTCCTTTGGCATTATCGCGGGTGGGAGGCAGTCCATTCCCGGCTTGTACGGCGGGGTCTAGAATCCGGGTACACCCAATCTCCTTCACTATATTCGGCAAACCCGGCTCCATAAAATTCCCTTTTATCGGAATATCTGGAAATTTTCCGAAGAATTTTATGTCCGCGCTTTTTTATACGCTATATTTCACGAAAATAAAGGGGGCGAAAAGTTATTGTCTGGGTAAAATAAACAGTATAGATAACAACAAAAGGCGGTTTTAGCCGTAAAAATAAAGGGGTTAAGCAAGATAGCCGCGTTTGTGCCGATGGTAGGAGAACAGGAAAAATTATTTCAGTTCTCCGGCGGCGCCGGCCGAGGTGAGCGCTCCCTTTCGAGAATATGAGAAATATACACGTTATAGGATGTTTTTGTTCGCTGATCCTCGGCCCGCTGTTCGGCTTGGCGCCGCCGCTTTTCCCCGCCGAACCGGCCCCCCCCGCCACCGAACCGCCGACGATCGTCACCGCCGCGGCCGGCTCCGGGCGCTTTGAGCTGGTCGGCCTGAGAAGCGGCAGCGAGGGACAGAAGCTCCCCGAGCTGACGTTCCTCGGCATTATGAACATCCGCCAGCTGCGCGGCGCCGCCTGCCCGAAGGCCTCCACGCTCGTACCGATCCCCGCGGCCGAGGTGGCCGACACCGCTCCCGAGGTCGATCCGGCCGGCGTCGGCGGCGAGGACCGCTGGTTTGTCTGCCGGCTGAACAACCTCCCCGCCGCCGAGCGGTTCCTCCTTGACGACGCCCGCAACGGCCGCTGGGACGACCTAAGCTTTTTGGAGGCGGTCCTGATCGCCGAGGGAACGCCGCCGGATCTGCGCCGGGCCAGTTTGGCGGCCTTCTCTTCGGCGCTGGCCCAGCTGCGCGAGGAGATCGCCCCCGTCGACGACGAGATGCTTCGGGTTCGGACGGTCTTCGAGTTTTTGCGCCGCCGGCTGCTGACCGGCCACTACGAGCAGAATCACTCCAGCGTCGCGGCGACGCTGGCGACCGGGCAGTATAACTGCGTCAGCGCCACGGTCCTGTTCAACGCTTTGGCGTCGGAGGTAGGGTTGAACGTCCGCGGGGTCGAGACGACCGGCCACGCCAAGAGCCGGGTGATCCTCTCGGACGGGACCTTAGATATAGAGACCACCTGTACCGACTGGGAGCTCCTTCCCGATTCTCCCGTTCCTTTCCCGCCGGCCATCGACACCGAATCGTTGGATGTCCATCTGTCGCGGCCGGTTTCCTCGGGCGATACCGCCCAGACCGCGGCCGAGACCACGATTGTTCCCGACCAGGGGGACCTCTCCGGCGGCGCGGCGGCGGCGCGCGGCCGGGCCGCCGCGTCGCGGGGGGTCTCGCCGGTGGAATTCGTCGCGACGATCTACTTTAACCGCGGCGTCGACTTTTACCATCAGCGGCGCTTCGGGCCGGCGCTTTCGGCCTACCTGAAGGCCTCGGTCCTCGACCCGGAGAACCAGACGGTTCTGGGGAACCTCAAGGCGACGCTGAACAACCTGGCGATCGAGCTGGCGAAAAGGCGCGACTACCGCGAGGCGATCCATCTGACCGAGCAGTGTCTGGTTCTCGATCCGGGGTTTGAGCAGTTCCGGGTCAATCTTCCCCTCTACTACCGGCATTGGGCCGCCGATCTGCGCCGCGAGGGGAAAGAAACCGAGGCGCGGGAGGCCGACAGTGAAGCCGAGCGGTTACTAGGCAAATACCCCCCTCCATAGTATTCTTTTTCTAAAGGGGGGTATCCCTTTTGGGGAATCTTTCGTATCGCGGTATTCTTTCGACAACGCGCCGGCGCGCCGGCGCGCCATGATCCATGCGCTATGAGAATGTCTATCTCGACGGGATCGTCACGACGCTCCCCGACGAGATTCTTACGACCGACGAACTGGAGCGGACGCTCGCGCCTTTGTACGACCGTCTGCGCCTCCCCTACGGCCGTCTGGAATTGATGACCGGGATCAAACAGCGGCGGCTGTGGCCCAAGGGGATGCTCCCCGGCGACGCCAGCGTCAAGACGGTCGAGCGGCTTTTGGCGGCCACCGGCGCGCGGCGCGAGTCGATCGGCGCTTTTATCCACGCCTCGGTGTGCCGCGACTACCAGGAGCCGGCGACCGCCTGCGATGTACACCGCCGCTGCGGCCTTTCGCAAGACTGCTCGATCTTTGATGTTTCCAACGCCTGCCTGGGGCTTCTCACCGGCGCGCTGATGATCGCCAATATGATCGAGCTCGGCCAGATCGAGGCGGGGATCGTCGTCGGGACGGAGAACAGCCGCACGCTTTTAGAGACGACGCTGGCGCGCCTGTTGGGGGACGAAACCCTCACGCGGCACAGCGTCAAGCCGATCTTCGCCTCGCTGACGATCGGCTCGGGGAGCGCGGCGATGCTTTTGACCGGCCGCCGACTGACCCGCACGGGGAACCGCCTGCTCGGCGCGGTGGCTGGGGCCGACTCGCTTCGGGCCGATCTGTGCCGCAGCGAGATCGACGTCTCGGCGGGGGGGCGCGCCGACGGGCAGTTTATGCGGACCGATTCCGAGGCGCTTCTGCATGCCGGGGTGAATCTCGCCGAGCGGCAGTTCGCGCGGTTCCTCCCCGAGGTCGGCTGGACGATCGATCAGATCGATCGGACATTCTGCCACCAGGTGGGGCGGGCGCATCAGAATTTGGTGATGGAGCGTTTGGGGCTCGACGCGGCGAAGAACTTTATGACCTTCTCGCTTTTGGGGAATACCGGCAGTGTCGCGCTGCCGAGCGCCGCGGCGATCGGGATCGGCTGCGGTTTCGCTTCCGAGGGGCAGCGCCTGGCGATGCTGGGGATCGGTTCGGGGGTGAACGTCGTGATGCTGGCGGTCGACTGGCGCACGACCCTGACCGGCCTCGGACAAGAGGCCGAATACGAGCGCTTTTTGGCGGAGAACCGCCGCTGAGCAGCGGCGCGCCGGTTGAGAGAACAGCGAAAACCGGCTATAATCCCCTTGTTTACAGGGCCGTCTGGATGAGCCGCCAGGGCTTCCGGCAAAGAAGCCGCCGTTTTGAGGATGTTATGCCGATTGAGAACCAATGGGTCGATCGGACCCGCCAGCTTCGCGAGGGCCTTCAGCAAATGAAGGACTCTCTTTGACTACGACGAAAAGACCAAAGAGGCCGCCGAGATCGAGCGTCAGATGTCGGCCCCCGGCTTTTGGGACGACGCCGAGGGTTCGCAGGCGGTCGTCGGCCGCCTAAAGACGATCAAGTCTTATCTTAAACCGATCGAGACGATCGCCGCCGAACTCGACGAGCTGGATGTTCTCTTTGAGCTCGGCGCCGA
>CADBTE010000069.1 GCA_902797455.1 uncultured Planctomycetota bacterium
CAGGTACCTGCCGGCGGCGCGTTTGGGCACACTACAGTTTGGCGTCATTTTACCGATCAAAGCCCTAACTGTCTAGGGGGCGGCCCCACCGGTCCGGGGGGCGCGCGGCGGCATGGAGGAGAGCCGATCGGCGCTTGTATTCGCCCCGGCGGGAGAATACAATGAACAGTACATCTGGCAATAACATCGGGCAGCGCGATCATCTTCCCAACCCTTTGACCCAACTTTCCGGTTAAGGACATCCCATGACCATCCCTTCCAACCTCCCTTCCGATCACTCTCCCCTCCGCCGGGCCGATCGGCTCTCCCGCCGTGAATTTTTCCTTTCCACCGGCTCGCTCTGCCTGCTGGGCGCCTCCGCTCTGCTGGCCGAGGAGACGCCGCAGGCCGCCGACCCTAAGGCGGCCTTCCCCGACCCGGTCCTCGGTTTCGAGGGTGTCTGGGAGACGTATCTCCCCAGGCGCGGGATCATTTTAGTCGCCGACCAGCAGCTCGAGGACCTGGCGGCCGACCCCGACCGAGAGGTGAACCTCAGCTTAAACACCAGTGCGCAGTTAACCACACTGCGGAAGATCCGTGAGGACGCGAAAAACGCCGGCGCCCGAACGATCATTCTGGCGTTCGACGAGTTCTGGAAGGCGTACCGCACGGACGTCGCCGATCAGCCGCGGCTTCTGTTTCCCGACTCGGACCGCTATATCGAACTGACCGCCAAAATCAGCGCTTTTCTCGCGGAATACGACCTCGGCCTGGAGCTGAGCTTACTCAGCCCCCTGGAGATCGGCGGCCGTTTCGCCGAGGCAACCGGCCAAACCGGGCGCTGGGTGCAGTTTCGCGAGGGGTGGCGCGACCCGGTCTCGGGCCGCTTCGACATCGCGCTTTGGGAGCACCGCGCCTGGAAGAACAATAAAGGAGTCATCCACCCCGAGCGAACGGGGGTGCGTCTGTTCGCCTTTCGCGAAAAAGAAAGCATTTCGAGTCAGCTCTTCTATCCGGTGCCGGAGGAAGAGATTATCGAGCTGACCGTACCGTACCAGATCACCTCCGACCAGCAGGACACCCCCCTGGTCCGAATCAACATCACCGGGGCCGGTCACGATAACGCCGCCGGGGCCGATTTGGCCGGGTACGACCGGGTCATGGCGGTCGTCTCGTACAAGACCCCCGAGATGGACTACTTCAGTCCCGAGGCGCGTGTCTTCCTCGAAACACTGGTCAAAAAATACCACGACGCCGGCATCCGGCTCAACGCGCTTTACGCCGACGAGATCCACATTCAGCAGGACTGGGCCTATCATTCCCACCAGGAGGCGGGGCAGTTCTCGATGCGGTATCTTTCGGAGGGGATGATCAGCGCCTTCGCCGAAAAATACGGCGAGAAGTACCGCGATTTCGAGAAATACCTCGTTTACTTCCTCACCACCCCGCACGATTTCTCCAACTCGGTCGACGCGGCGATCCCCGCGCAGCATATCCCCGCGGCCGGGGAACAGGGGGTACGGGAGGCGTGGCTTTTGCGCCGCCGGTATTTCGACCTTCTGCACAAGACGGTCGTCGACCTGTTCGCCGGGGCAAAGAAATACGCCGAGTCGCTTTACGGCCACAAGTTAACCGCCCGGGCGCACGCCACCTGGGCGCAGAGCCCCACCATCGACCGCTGGCGGGGCGACCAGCAAAGCCGCTACGAGTACACCTGCGATTACATCTGGTCCAATACGGTTCATCAGGCCGCGGCGGCGTGCGACGACTACTTCCGATGGAACGACTATCTCACCGGCGGGGGGAACGACCACGCCGAGGGGGGCTGGTCCGACCGGGACTACTACGGCCAGGCGCTGGCCTGCTCGACCGGCTCGCTGAACGATACCCCGAACGCCTACGCCGCCTGCTGGGGTCTGCCCGCCAAAGCCGCGCGGCGCCACCGGCTCATCGAGGCGGCCTACGGCAACGCCCCGTTTGAGGAGATGATGGGGCTGGAGGCCGGGCAGCACCGCGATATTGAGGTACTTATGCTCTACCCGCTGTCGCTGGTCGCCTGCCGCGAGCGTTTCGGCTCATGGATGACACAATACGGCTACGCCAACTACATTACCGCCGAGAAGCTCCTTCAGTACGGCAAAATCGACCAGGGCTCGGTCGACGTGCGCGGCCGCCGGTACACCACCATCTGCGCCCTGTACGAGACGATCCCCCCGGCGGGGCTGCTCGAGTTCCTCCAACAGTTTCTTTCCTCCGGCGGCAGTGTCGTCTGGTCCGGTCCTCCGGCGCTGGTCGATCTGGACGGAACCCCGCTGCTGGACTCCTGGCGGGAGCTGTTCGGAATCGAGTCGGTCGATCACGCCGTTCTCGGCCAGGACCGTCCGGGCCGGCGGGTGGAATTTGAGGGAACCCTCTCGGGCATAGAACCTCAGACGATCCTCACCGACCTGCCGGTCGACTGCGTCTACCCGATCCATCCGGCCACAGACATTTCTGACGGCGCCGAAATCCTCGCCCGCTGCGACGGCCAGATCGTCGGATGGCGCCGGGGTCAGGCGTCGTATCTCGGTTTCCGTCCGCGGGACGACCAGTCGGCCTCGCTCGGCTACGAGACGCGCGTGTGGTTCGACGCTCTTCGGCTTTTAGGCGCGTACCCCGACACAAAACAGCCGAACGACAACCCAACGGTCGTCTCGCGCGAAACGCCGTACCTGGCCACGACCTTCCCGAACGGCGCCGTCGCCGTGGCGAAGCACTACCGGCGCCATCGCGAGACATGGAACGGCGGTTTCCATCGAAACGCCGAGGAGGACGCGAAGGCGCTGGAGGTCAACCCGCTCGATTCCAACGAGCTGGAGCTGGTGAATTTTGCCGTCGCCGGCTATGTGATCGACTACAAGGGAAAGGAGATCGTCGGTTTGCGCTGCGACGCCGCCGGCCGGCCGATCGCCTTCTACGGCGAGGGAACCGACCGGATCACCATTAACGGCAAGGAGTATATTTTCACCGAGCAGCCGTGTGAGAAGATCACTTTCTATCCGGTCCCCGAGGATCGGCGCGTCGACCGCGGCGCCGTTTACGAGATCCGGATCACCGGCCCCGGCGGCAAGGTCCATCTTCCAATCGAGGGGACATTCGCTCGGCCGCGGCTGTTCCACCGCTTAGGGCTCGGTTCGCTTGGCGGCGAGCGTCCCGCGGCGCTGGAAGACGGTGTATTGACCTTCGACACTCCCAAGGGGGCGGCGGCGTATTATCTGCTGGACGACCGCAGCGCGGGTTAACCTCAAACATACCGTCAGGCGATAGGTGTTTATGTCCGATCCGATTTCGACGTTAAAGAACTTCCTGGCCGAGGCGCGGCACATTGCCGTTCTGACCGGCGCGGGGATATCGACCGAGAGCGGCATTCCCGATTTCCGCTCCCCGAGCGGTCTGTACCGGACCGTCACCAGCGAGGAGATTTTCGACATTGCCTTCTTCGACCGATATCCCGAGCGGTTTTACGAGACGTTCGGCCCGGTCTACCGCGCGATCGTCGACGCCCGCCCCAACGCGGGGCATCTGGCGCTCGCCGCGCTGGAGAGCGCCGGGCGGGAGGTCACGATCGCGACGCAGAACATCGACAGTCTGCATCAGAAGGCGGGGTCGCGAACCGTTTACGAGCTGCACGGCTCGCTTCGAACGCTCACCTGCCGCGGCTGCGGGCGGCTGTATCAGCTTGACGGGAAAGAAGCCGAGGCGGCGCGGGAGTTGGCCGATCTGTTAGCCGTCGGCAAGGTTCCGCGATGCTCCTGCGGCGGGGTGCTAAAGCCCGATATTGTATTTTTCGGCGAGGGGCTTCCCGAGTTCGCGCTGGGGGCATCGGTTTTCGCGTTTGAGTCGGCCGATTTGGTTTTAGCGCTGGGGACGTCGCTGGGGGTTTATCCCGCCGCGGAGCTGCCGAACCGGCGGGATCGTTCGGCGAGGTTTGTGATTATCAACGCCGAGCCGACCCCGCAGGACGATAACGCGGATTTGGTGATTCACGCACCATTGGGTGAA
>CADBTE010000070.1 GCA_902797455.1 uncultured Planctomycetota bacterium
TCCCACCGCTGGAAGATGATCACGTCGCGCCCGAGCTCCTGCGCCCCTTCGATCCCGCCGCCGGCGCCGTAGACCACGACCGTATCGGCGCGGGCGATACGCTCATCGCCGATAAGCGTGTGCATGTCGTTGACCGCGATCACCTCGGCGAACTCCACGGGGAAGTCGGCCTTTTCTTTGAGCGAGGCCAGCTCGCGCGTGATCGCCGCGCACTCGCGGTCGGCCCCCTCGCGCGAGTCGATCCCGCCCCAGCCGCGCCAGGAGGTTTTTTCGCCGCGGGTGTAAATGCTGTAGACCAGAACCGGCTGAACCTTCAGGGCAACGCGCTGCGGCGGCGCCGGCGCGAAGCGCTCGGCGGGGGTCTCCCCTTCGGCGGCCAGCAGACCCGCCGCGCCGAGGCTCGATTTGGCAAGCAGCGCCCCGGCGGCGATCCCCGTCATAAAGTTACGCCGCGAGCGGTTCAGAGGAAGACCGTGATCGCCGCAGCAGTGACAGTGCCGATGGTGATGACCGGTCGGATGGTGTTCGCTTTCGTACGTCATCTTTTTGGGCTCCTTTTTTGGTTTCAAGTAAACAGCTCCAAAGGACATTATAACAGATCGGCCGGGATATCGTCCAAGCGCGCGGAACGCGGGTCTTAAGATTCGCCATTCCCGACATCATCGCCCCGCCCCGCCGACGGCCGCCAAGCGCTTGACATTGCCGCCTCGCGGGTCGATACTTATAGTCTGGGCCTGGTATCCCTCTATCGCCTCAGCTTAAGTCAAGGTTCCAAGCCAATGACGAAAACCCCCGACTCGATCAAGAATACAAACTCCGCCGCCGATTCGCAAGCGTCCGATCCCCATGGGGCGGGGCGTCCGATTCGGCTCACCGGGGTTCGTGTCCATAATCTCAAGAACCTCTCGCTGTCGATTCCGCGCAACAAAGTCGTCGCGATCGCCGGGCCGAGCGGCAGCGGAAAGAGTTCTCTGGCGTTCGATACTATCTTCGCCGAAGGGCAGCGGCAGTATATCGAGTCGCTGTCGGTCTATTCACGGCAGTTTCTTCACCAGCTCGAGCGTCCCGACGTCGACGCCATCGAGGGACTGCAGCCGACGATCGCCATCGACCAGCGGGTCGGTTCGGGGACCCCCCGCGGGACCGTCGCTACCGAGACCGAGATCTACGATTTCCTGCGCGTCCTCTACGCCCGGATCGGCCAGGCCTACTGCTACCGCTGCGGCCGCCCGATCAAATCGCAGACCCCCGAGGAGATCGCCGAGGAGATTTCGCGCTTAAGCGAAGGGACACGGGTGATTCTGCTGGCCCCGGTCGTGCGCGGGACGATCGGCAAGCATCAGGAAATCTTGCGCAAAATCGTCAAGGCCGGTTTCGTCCGCGCGCGGATCGACGGTCTCCTGACCGAGATCGAAAAGGCCGAGGAACTCGATCCGAAAAAGCCGCACACCATCGAGGCGGTGATCGATCGACTGATTCTGCGTCCCGGGGTAAGCGCGCGGCTGCTGGAGTCGATTAAGCTGGCGCTGAAGCATGGCGAAAACCTTCTGACCTGCCTCTACGAAAAAGAGCGTCTCACGACCGAGGCGGGGACAACCAAAAGCATCTGGAAAGAGATCCTCTTCAGCGCCCTGTACTGCTGCCCGAAATGCAAGATCAGTTACGCCGAACTGCGGCCGCGCACCTTTAGCTTCAACAGCCCCTACGGCGTTTGCCCGGACTGCCAGGGACTGGGGAAACAGGACCGATTTGACCCTGAGCTGATCATTCCGGACCGTTCGCTGACCATCGCCGAAGGGGCCCTCGCGCCGATGAAAATGGCCTCGGCGCCGTCGCTAAAGCGTTACCGGAAGCTCCTGGAGCAATGGCGCGGGCACCTTGCCGAGCAGGGGGACGGAACCGACTGGACGGAACGCCCCTTGGAACAATGGCCCGAAAAACTGTTTACCTTCTTCCTCTACGGCCCCGATAAGCCGTCGACCCCGCCCGGTTACGCGGGGCGGTTTGGCGCCGCGGCGAATCACTCGAGCGATCAATCGGAGGACACGGCACAAGAGCCGTTCCTCGGGCTGATTCCGCTGGTCGATGAGATCTACGCCGAAAAGCGGGGGAAGAAGGAGACCGCCTTCCTCGAGACCCTTCGCGCGACGCTGCCTTGCCGCGCCTGCGGCGGTTCGCGCGTGCGGCCCGAGGCGCGCTGCGTCCTCATCGCCGAGAAGCGGATCCATGAAGTGACGGCGATGACGATCGACGCCGCCCTGGCCTGGTTCGAGGAGCTTCCCGACAAACTGGAGCCGACGGCCAGGAGCATCGCCGAGTCGTCGATCCGGCAGATCGTCGAACGCCTGCGGTTTATGCACCGCGTCGGACTCGATTACCTGACCCTGGATCGCAGTTCCGATACCCTCTCGGGGGGGGAGCTGCAGCGGGTTCGCCTGGCCAACGGACTGGGGAACGGGCTGGTCGGTATCTGCTATATCCTCGACGAGCCGTCGACGGGGCTGCATCCGTGCGATAACTACCGGCTGATCGACGCGATGCGCGATCTGCAGAAGCGGGGGAATTCCGTGCTGGTCGTCGAGCACGACGAGGCGATTATTCGTCAGGCCGACTGGCTGATCGACCTGGGTCCGAGCGCCGGCGCGCGGGGGGGGCGGATTCTCGCCGAGGGGACACCCGAAGAGGTGGCGCGCGAGGCCAAGTCGCTCACCGGCCGGTACCTCAGCGGTGTCGAGTCGATCCCGCTGCCGAAGAAGCGGCGCCGGCCGGCGAAGACCCGGTCGCTCGTGCTGGAGGGGGCGACGACAAACAACCTAAAGAATATCACGGTGACGTTCCCGCTCGGGACGTTCATCTGCGTGACGGGGGTCTCGGGAAGCGGGAAGAGCTCGCTGCTGAACGAGACGCTCATTCCGGCGCTGTCGCGGCGGCTCGGCCTGACAGGCGGCCCGCGGCCGGGGAATCACAAGGGGCTGCGCGGGGTCGCTCAGATCGATAAGCTGATCCGAATCGACCAGACACCGATCGGCCGCTCGCCGAGGAGCAATCCGGCGACCTACTGCGGGGTGTTCGACGAGATCCGCAAGGTCTTCGCCGGCTCGCGCGACGCGCGGCTGCGCGGGTACCAGATCGGGCGGTTCAGTTTCAACGTCGCCGGCGGCCGGTGCGAGGCGTGCCAGGGGCAGGGGGTGCGGAAGGTGGAGATGCACTTCCTCCCCGATATGTACGCCGTTTGCCCCGAGTGCGAAGGGAAGCGGTTCAACGCGCAGACGCTGGAGATTAAATACAAAGGAAAGTCGATCGCCGATGTGCTCGATATGCCGGTCGATGAGGCGATCGAGTTCTTCTCGAACCATGTGACGATTGCCCGTCTTCTGGAAGGGCTCAAAAAGGTGGGACTGGGGTATATCCCGATCGGCCAGCCGTCGACGACGCTCTCCGGCGGCGAGGCGCAGCGCGTGAAGCTGGCCGCCGAGCTGTCGCGGGTCGAGACGGGGAGCACCCTTTACGTTCTCGACGAGCCGACCAGCGGCCTGCACGTCAGCGACACCCGCCAGCTGCTGGAGGTCCTCTCGAACCTGGTCGACCTGGGGAACACCGTGATCGTCATCGAGCACAACCTCGACGTCGTCAAGACCGCCGACTGGATCATCGATCTTGGCCCCGAAGGGGGACGCA
>CADBTE010000071.1 GCA_902797455.1 uncultured Planctomycetota bacterium
GTCGGTGTGACGTCGGCATCTTCGGCAAACAGCGAAGCGGCGGCGCAGACGGCAAAAATCGCCGCGGGCAAACAGGAGCTTTTGAGGAGGAATTTCGTCATTCCAAAGGACCTTTCGTGAAAACAGATACTCAAGGAACAGTACAAACACCCAAACCGCGCGCCGGTGGGGCAGTCACCCCCACGGGCGCGCGGCACGGGAAGAGGAAAGTTACAGTCCGAGTATCGGGCGGATCACCTCCTCGAGCGAGTCGGCCATGCGGTACATCCCCAGATCGTTCAGGTGCGAGCCGTCCATCGTCGTGTCGTTGTCAATCTTCTCGCCGACAAGGTTATCGGCCCTGAGGTAGTAGATATTCTTATCGCCGGCGGCGATGAAGTGGTCATAGACCCTGCGCAGCGCCTCTCGGTTGGTTCGGTCCTCCTCGGCTTTCGAGGGGATGATCCACGAATGGGCGTGGATGTGATTTTCGACCAAAAGGATCGGGGTGTCGGGATGCTTCTCACGAAGGATCTGAACGAAGCGGACACCCCGCTGATCGATCAGATCGGCGTACATATTGGGCGAAGCGTCGAGGACAAAGAGAACCGGATCGAGCTCGGCGAACAATTCACCCATTTCAGGTTCCATCCTGGCCGAACCGGAGAAACCGAGGTTCAGAACGGGGTAATTCAGACGGCGCGAAAGCATCGCGGTGTAGAGATTCCCCGGGCGGGAGCAGCAACCACCCTGCGCGAGACTGGTTCCGTAGTAGAGGATCGGCCGGTCTGTTCTGGGAAGAACCGCGTGGAACTCGGCCCCTTCGGGGACGCCGATCTGAAGGGCGTCCACCCCATTGTAGAGCGGGAGGTAGAGCATGTAATCACGCATCGCCGGGTCCATGCCGCCGATCAGCTCGACATTGTCTTCCTGGCTTTGGGGCATCGTGCAGGCGGCCCATTTCCAGGTGCCACGGTCGGAATCATTTTTCTCCAGGGCGTAGAGGTCCAGCCCGCTGACACCGGTGGCCGGCATATGGGGCATCGCCAGCTGTGGGCTGAACAGGCGGAACTTGACCCGGATCGCGGGGGCGTCGGTTCGGAAGCGGACAATCTCCCCGGCGCTGTGCTGCGACAGACGCCAGACATCATCGGGAACGACCCCCTCGGCACGGCTGGGAAGACGGGCGAAATAACGCGCCGTGTCGTTCCATGCCTTGTTTTCGACCGGCCAGTCTTGGGCGTTGTACCAGGCGATCCCGTCGGCGAGCGTCGGCGTGAGGTCGGCATCTTCGGCAAAAAGGGGCGCCGCGGCACAGGCGGCAAGCAACGCCGCGAGCAGACAGCGGCGGCATGGGGAGAGGAACTTTGACATGGCGAAAAACCTTTAGTGAAGAACACACACCAATGGGGCGGCCTGGGTCTGTTCCGAACCCGGCTCCCCAAAAAACGCGCGCCGGCGGGGAGTCACCCCGCCGGCAGCGGCGCGAGGAAAAAGATGCTACTTCCCAAGGATAGGACGAATCACCTTCTCGAGCGAGTCGGTCATGCGGTACATCCCCAGATCGTTCAGGTGCGAGGAGTCCATCGTCGAGTCCTTGTCAATCTCGTCGCCGATGAGGTTTTCGGCGCTGAGGTAGTAGATATTCTTATCGCCGGCGGCGATGAAGTGATCATAGACCCGGCGCAGGGCCTCTTCGTTGGTCCGGTTGGTCTCGGCCTTCGAGGGGATGATCCACGAGTTGGAGTAGACGCGGTCTTCCACCAGGAGGATCGGGGTCTCGGGATGCTTGTCACGAAGGATCTGAACGAAGTTGACTCCCCGCTGGTCAATCAGCGCGGCGTTCATATTGGGCGAGGCGTCGAGGACAAAGAGAACCGGATCAAGTTCGGCGAACAGCTCACCCAATTCGGGTTCCATCCTGGCCGAACCGGAGAAGCCGAGATTCAGAACGGGGACATCCAGGCGGCGGGAGAGCATCGCGGTGAAGGTGTTCCCCGGGCGGGAGCAGCAGCCGCCGTGCGCGATACTGGTTCCGTAGTAGAGAATCGGCCGGTCCGTCCTGGGGAGAACCGCGTGGAACTCGGCCCCCTCGGGGACCCCGATCTCCAGGGCGTCCACCCCGTTGTAGAGCGGAAGGTAGAGCATGTAATCACGCATCACCGGGTTCATGCCGCCGATCAGCTCGACGTTGTCTTCCTGGTTTTTCGGCTGGGTGCAGGCGGCCCATTTCCAGGTGCCGTTGTCCAGGGCGTAGAGATCCAGCCCGCTGACGCCGGTGGCCGGCATGTGGGTCATCGCCAGATTCGCGCTGTACAGGCGGAACTTGACACGGATCGCCGGAGCGTTGGTCCGGAAGCGGACCAATTCCCCGGCGCTGTGCTGCGACAGCCCCCAGACACTGCCGGTAACGACTCCTTCGGCGCGGCCGGGAAGGCGGGCGAAGTAACGCGCCGTGTCGTTCCACGCTTTATTTTCGACCGGCCAGTTTTGAGCGTTGTACCAGGCGATACCGTCGGCGACCGTCGGCGTGACGTCGACATCTTCGGCAAACAGCACAGCAGCGGCGCAGGCGGTGAGGATGACCGCAAGCAAACAGCAGCATTTGGGGAGGATCTTAGACATGGCGAAAAACCTTTCGTTAAAAAAACCGAAAAACGGCTTTGTCAGTCGCCGTTCTTCTTACGGAGCATTTTCAGCTCGGCGGTCGTCTTCATCGCGCAGAACTTCGGCCCGCACATCGTGCAGAAATTTTCGGAGCAGGCCGGCAGCGGATCATCGGGACTCATCCCCCGAGCTTCTTTATAATACTCGATCGCTCGGTCACAGTCGAGTGCCAGATTGAATTGACGCGGCCAGTCGAAATCGTTTCTCGCCCGCGAGATGGCGTCGTCACGATCACGCGCGCCGGGGCGGTGCCGGGCGATATCGGCGCTGTGGGCGGCGATCTTAAAGGCGATCACCCCTTCACGGACATCGTTGAGGTTCGGAAGGCCCAGGTGTTCTTTCGGGGTAACGTAGCAGAGCATCGCCGCGCCGTGCCAGGCGGCCATCGCCCCGCCGATGGCGCCGGTGATATGGTCGTATCCCGGGGCGCAGTCGGTCACCAGGGGGCCGAGAACGTAGAAGGGAGCGCCGTCGCATTCCTTTATTTGACGGGCCATGTTTGATTCGATCTGATCGAGCGGGACATGGCCGGGCCCTTCGATCATTGCCTGGTTTCCGGCCTCGTGGGCCCGGCGGCACAGTTCCCCCATAACCGAAAGCTCGCCAAATTGGGCCGCGTCGGAGGCATCGGCCAAACATCCCGGACGCAGACCGTCGCCTAAACTCCAGGTGACGTCGTAACGCCCCATAATTTCGCACAGTTCCCCAAAGTGCGTGTAGAAGGGATTTTCTTCTTTATGGGCCGCCATCCACTTGGCGATCAGGGAGCCGCCGCGGCTGACGATCCCGGTGACGCGCGAGTCGATCAAGGGGATGTGCCGGCGCAGCAGCGCGGCGTGGATCGTCATGTAGTCGACTCCCTGCCGGGCCTGATGCTCCACCGCGTCGAGGAAATGCCGCGGGGTCATATCGAGGATATCATCGAGCTGCTCGCAGACCTGGTAGAGCGGAACGGTTCCGACGGGGACCCGGACGTTGTCGATCACGTTCTGACGAAGCCGATCGATATCCGGACCGGTGGAAAGATCCATCACCGTGTCGGCGCCGAAGCGTACGGCACAGCGGACTTTTTCCAGTTCGCGGTCGAGGTCGCCGGCCAACGCGGAATTTCCCAAGTTGGCGTTGATTTTGCAAGTGACCGCCGAGCCGATCCCGACCGGATCAAGTCCCTTGCGCAGGTGAACCGTGTTGGCGGGGATGACCAGACGTCCCGCGGCGATTTCCGACCGGATTGTTTCGGCGGGAAGAAACTCTTTTTTCGCCACGGCTTCCATTTCGGCCGTTATATGCCCTGCCAGGGCCTCTTGATACTGCGTCATAACTCTATTATACCCAGGGGATCGTTTTTAGTGAAATCGGTAATTTTTATCGCCATGTGTCCGTCGAGAACTAAATCGAGCAGGCCGCTGAGGAAGGTCTTTCGCCAGCCGGAATCCAAGCGCGGGGTAATTCCCGGGGGGAGGATTCCCTGACGGTGAGCGAGAAACTCACGGACATCATGGGGAGCGGTCAGAAGGCCCAAAGAGAGCATTCGATGCTGCGCGTAGTTAGACAGGACCATCGTCAGAAATCGGGCGGCGACTTCGTAGCTTGGGATTTTTTCGCGCACGGGGAGTTCGGGAAGCTGGCTTTCGGGAAGGGACATCCCCTGACGGATGACCGCCGGTAGCTCGTTGAGGAGTATCCCAAGATCGCTCCGTCTGGCGAGATCCCTCTGCAGCGCGATCTCCTCGGGATCGGCGGTATCGCGCCGGGCCAACTCGGCCAGGACCTCATCTTTGAGGATTCGATCCACTGGGCGATCGAGAAGCTGGCCCTTCTTTTCACGCCAACGCCACAGCTCGCGGGCAACGGCCAGCTGTGAGCGGGACAACGAGTATTTTTTACCTATTTGCTTCCAGCGATTGTCGCCAAAGGATTCGCCAATTCGGTTTAGGTAAGCATCGGTCTCTTCAAGAAACCAGTCGTAGCGTTCGGCTCGCTTCATTTTTTCGGTGAGCTGAACCGCCAGATCGTTGAGGCAAATGACGTCATTCAGCGCGTACTCTATCTGCAAAAGCGACAGCGGCCGGCGGCGCCAATCGGTGCGTGTTTCTCCCTTAGGGAGATTGATGCGCAGAAAAGTCCTGGTGATATCCTTAAAATTCAGCGGGTAACCTTCCGTGACAAAGCCGGCAGCCAACTGTACGTCGAACAGCCGTTTGGGAAAGCGGCCTACGGCCCGATGGCAGAATTCCAACTCGCTGCGGCACGAATGGGCGATGACGAGAATGCCGCTGCAAAGAAACTCCCAAAAGGGAGTCATATCACGGATGGCCAGGGGATCAATGAGAACCGAACCGGCGAAGGTGGAGGCTTGAATCAAACACAGTTCGGGGCAATAGTGCCTCTCCGAGATAAATTCCGTATCGATGGCGATCCACTCGGCGGATTGGACATTTTGCAGGTACGCGCGCAGCGCTTCGTCGGACTGAATGAACAGGTATGACGCTTGACGGGGAGCCGACGAATCGCGACCGGTCTTTTTTTGGTGGGCTTTCCTGTGATTGGGGGTCATTTCCGCCTGAATCGATTTCGTCTTATATCAACATCCCCCCCGCGGCGCAAGGAGACTGCCGCCGCGGGGGGAAACCGGAGCACGTTTTTTTACACCGTGACTTGGCGAGCTGTTTCCCACTAGAGGAAAATCAGCGTCATCACGATCAAAACCGGCAGGAGGATAACCAGACTGTACCCCATATACCCAAAGAAGCTCGGCATTTTGACACCGGACTGTTCGGCGATCGCCTTCACCATAAAGTTGGGGCCGTTGCCGATATAGGTCATCGAACCCATCATCACGGCCCCGAGCGAGACCGCCATCAGGAGGGACAAGGGGATACGAACCCCGCAGACTTCTTTGGCCTTGTCGAGTTCGGCGGCCATCTCGGGGCTGGTCTTCGCTTCCTCGGCGGCAGCGGCCGCGGCGGTCTCGAAGAAGACCACGTAGGTCGGGGCGTTGTCGAGAACCGAGGAGAGGGAGCCGGTCATCCAGAAGAACATCTGATTTTCGTCCAGACCAACCTTCGCGCCGATTTCTTTGGCTCGATTGGCGATTTCGCCCCCCTTCTCGTTGAGGATCTGCAGCGGGGCCTGCATGCAGATGAAGATGCCGAAGAACAGCGCGGCTACCTCGATGATAGCCGAGTAATTGAAGTTATTGAGCTTGCGGATCTCATACGAACCGAACGCCAGCGAGATGACGACCATCAGAAGCTGAACGATTTCGCGCAGGAACATCCACGGCTGCCAGCCGCCGACCGTCTTGGCCGGATCGAGGAGGGCGACACCGAGGATCACGCCGACAAGGCA
>CADBTE010000072.1 GCA_902797455.1 uncultured Planctomycetota bacterium
GAACTTCTTATAGATCGGCGACTGGAAGGTGGTTTCGATCAGCTTCTGGCCGTAGAGCGGATCGTTCGGATACCCGACCGTCGCCCCAACCCCTTCGGCGTTCAGCGCGCTGATGAACTGGCTGCGGGTCATCCCCTTGAGGACGTCGTTCCCTTCCTCGAAGATCATCGGGAAGAGGTAATGCGAGACCGAGTCGACCCCCGGGTTGTACCGAACCGCGTGGACCCCCTGAAGATCGGCCAGAAGCTCGCGCAGGTACTTGCCGTTTTCGTTGCGCTTGATGTGGTTCTCCTCGGCGACGCGCAGCTGGCAAAGACCGATCGCCGCCTGATACTCGGCCATGCGGATCTTATTCGCCAGACGGAACGAGTGGATCGAGCCCCAGGTACCGGGCATAATGGTCGTGGCGTAACCGTAGTTGTGATACGAGTAGAGCCGGTCGTAGAAGTCGGGGTCGTCGGTTAAAATACCGCCCCCCTCGCCGATCGGGATGCACTTGCTCGTCTGGAAACTGAAGCACCCGGCGTTGCCGAAAGTGCCGACCTTTTTGCCGTTGATCGTCGCCAGGTGCGCCTGGCAGGCGTCCTCGACCACAAAGAGGTTATGCTCGCGGGCGATCTCCATAATCGCGGTCATATCGGCCGGAAGACCGCAGATATGAACCACCATAATCCCCTTGGTGCGGGGGGTGATCTTGGCGCGGAGCTTTTCGACATCGACCTGGTTGGTTTCCTGATCGATATCGGCCCACACAGGCATCGCCCCCTTATAGAGAATGCCGAAGATCGAGGCGCTGAAGGTATAGGGGGAGCAGATCACCTCGTCGCCCGGGTTAATATCGAGTTCCATAAAAGAAGCCGACAGGGCGTTCGTCCCGTTGACGACGGCCAGGCAGTGCTTGGCGCCGTTCATTTCGGCCCACCGATGCTCGAACTCGGTCACCCGCTCGGCCCGGCTCCAGACGCCGCGCGCCATCACCGCCTCGAGTTCCGCGTTATAGTCGCTCGACCAGTGCGGCCATCCGGGAGCCCCGGTGGTACGAGCCGCCGGCCCGCCGAGAATCGCGGGGGTATCGGCATCGGCGGTATCGGCGATCGCGGGAACGGCGCTCATCGCCGCGGCGGAGATAGCCCCGGCGCGCAAAAAATCGCGGCGGGACAGATCGTTTGACTTCTTCATTGTTGCGGACTCCTTGTATGGAATACGGTTTCTTGCGGGAATGCTCTCCCCAAATATTCACAGGCCGATTTCTTGAATATACCGAACCGAAACAGCGAATTCAAGAATTGAAAGCGAACCGGAACGGGGAATTTGTGGTTTTTCAAAGCCGCGGCGGTTATAATGACCGTGAGGCGTCGAACCCTCTCCCCTTCCCCGCTCCCCAAGAGGAAAGAAAACCCCGATGATCACCGAAAAAACAGTTCCGCGGATTGGCGCCGCGGCGGCGCTCTTGATCTTAACGATCGCCTTTTCCCCGGCCGCCTCGCTTCTGGCCGACGCGCCGTACAAGGCGATCCGCTTTAAGGTCGACGTCACCCCGGCGATCGGTCTTGACCTGGCCTACTGCCCGAACAACAAGGTCGATATGCCGATTTACGTCGGCGGCGTGATTCTCGACGACGGCGCCGCCCGGGTCGTCTGGTGCACCTGCGACTACATTCATCTTTCCGGCGAAACTTACGAGAATTGGCAGAAAAAAATCGCCGACGCCGCCGGCTGCCCGCCGGAGCATGTCTTCCTGCACGTGGTTCATCAGCACGACTCCATGCGGGTCGCTCCCGAGTACAATCCCCCGGCCGGAGCGGTGGACGACCAGGGAAAGCCCCTTCCCCTGGTGGGGAGCGACCCGGACTACGTCTCCAAATCGATCGGCGACATCACCGCCGAGATCGGCCGCCTCGTGGCCGAAGACGCCTGGGTCCCCATCGCCGGGCTGAAGACGGCCGAAACGCGCGTCGGCGGCCTGGCGTCGAATCGGCGGCTGGTTGACGAAAGCGGCAAGTGCGTGGCGATGCGCTTTTCGATGGATACCGACCCCGCCCACCAGGCGTGGCCGACCGGTGTGATCGACCCGATGCTGCGGACCGTGGCGCTGGTCAAAGAAGACGGCGGCGTCTACGCCGCGCTCCACTTCTACGCTTCCCATCCCCAGGCGGCCTATCGGCGAAGCATGGTCTCCGGCGACGTCCCCGGATGGGCCGTGCGGTACGCCCGCGAAAAGACCCCCGGTACAGAGCACTTCTATTTCAACGGCTGCGGCGGGAACGTCACGTTCGGCAAATACAACCCCTCGGCCGACGCGGAGGCGATCGCCGCTTTAGGGACGCGCCTGGGGGAATACCTGGTGAAAAACCTTTCCCGGCTGGAAGATCGCGCCGGCGGGCCGATTCGGCTGTACCGCGTCGAGATCACCCTTCCGTTCGATCCCGAGCGGGCCAACCCCGACCACGCGGCCTGGGGGATGCGGGCGTACTTCGAAAAGACGATGGAACATTGGCGAAAGGCGCCGATCACCCGTTTTAACGCCGGCGAGGTAAATATCCTCTCGTTCGGCCTGTCGGAACCGTGCGTCGAGTACCAGCTCTACGCGCAGGAGCTGGTCCCCGAGAACTTCCTGGCGACCGCCGCCAACGCGAACGGGATATACGACTACATGCCGCTGGCCAAGGCGTTCGACGAAGGGGGATACGAATCGCAGCCGACCTCGTGCCTGGTCACCCCCGAAATCGAGCCGGTCTTAAAGAACGGGATCCGCGAGGTCCTCGCCGATCTGATCGCCCACCCGGGATGGGAAGGCGCGCCGCGAAAATAACGTAAAACCGAAACTCCACACACATTTTTTGAAAGACAACCGCCGCTATGATTTCCCAAGAACAAATTCGCCGTTTTGTCCGCGCCCATGTTTCGCCGGCCGCCGCCTGCTGGACGCTGTTTTTTTCGTTTCTGAGCGCGCCGCTTTTGGCCGAGCCGCCGGTTCCCAATCTTTTGGGGGACCGTCAGGCGCTTCGCACCACCTATCAGCAGGTCGGGGAATACTCGCCGAAGTACGACATCAAGACCGACGGCGTCATGGTCTACGGCATCGACGACGCGGCCGTGGCCGGTTACGATCAGTGGCGCGAGAAGTCCGGCTCGATCCTTCAGATGATGACCGGCGTGGCGTGGGGGAACTACGCCGATTACTTAGACGGCCAATGGGACGGGGTCGACCACTGGGACGACGCGCAGGTCAACGCGGGGGGCGATCAGGTGCTTCACGGCCCCGGAGTCCCCTATTTGTGTCCGTCGATCTCGTTTTGCGACTACATGATCGAGCGGCTCAAGAAGGTGGTCGACGCGGGGGTCGATTCCATCTGCCTGGAGGAGCCCGAGTTCTGGGC
>CADBTE010000073.1 GCA_902797455.1 uncultured Planctomycetota bacterium
ATCGAAAAACCGAGGACCTTCAGTCCCGCGTGGACGGCGGCGATCACCTCGGGGACCGTCGACATCCCCACCGTGTCCGCGCCGCAGAAGCGCAAAAAGCGGTACTCGGCCCGAGTCTCGAGGTTGGGGCCGGGCAGCGCCGCGTAGACGCCGCGGCACACACGGATACCCAGCTGCAGGGCGACCGATTCGGCCAAAAGGCGAAGCGGACGGCTGTACGGCTCGTACATATCGGGGTACCGGGGACCGAGACGATCGTCGTTTGGACCGATGAGCGGATTGGTCCCCAAGAGGTTGATGTGGTCCTCGATCAGCATGATGTCGCCGCGGGAAAACTGCGGGTTCAATCCGCCGCAGGCGTTCGAGACGATGAGCGTCTTCGCGCCGAGGAGCTTCATCACGTAGACCGGGAAGGCCACTTGGCGCGCCGTGTACCCCTCGTAACAGTGAAAACGCCCCTGGAGGGCGGCCACGGTTTTTCCTTCCAAGCGGCCTAAGATCAACAGCCCCGCGTGAGACTCGACCGTCGAGACGGGGAAGTTCGGAATCTCGCTGTAAGGGATCGCGCGGTCGGTCTCGATCCGCTCGGCCAGGTGACCAAGACCGGTTCCGAGGATGATCGCCGCCTCGGGGGTCTTGTCCCAGCGGGCGCGGATGAAGTCGGCCGCCTCACGGATTTTTTCGTAGTAGCCGTCGCTTGGCATAAAACGCCTCTAGTCTTCTTTGGGGGGGAGAACGGTCTTGATCGCCAATTCCTCCAGCTGCCGGGGATCGACCTGGCCCGGCGCGCCGGTCATCAGGTCGGCCGCCTTGGCGGTCTTCGGGAAGGCGATGCAGTCGCGGATATTGTCGGCGCCGGCGAAGAGCATGACGAGCCGGTCCAGACCGAACGCCAGGCCCCCGTGCGGCGGGGCGCCGAACGCCAGCGCGTCGAGGAGGAAACCGAACTGCTCCCGGGCCTGTTCGCGGGTCATCCCCAAGAGAGAGAATATCCGGTTTTGGGTAGCGCTGTCGTGGATACGGATCGTCCCGCCGCCGACCTCGAAGCCGTTGAGAACCAGGTCGTACGCCTGGGCGCGGACCCGGCCGGGATCGGATTCGAGGAACTGGAGATCTTCGGTCTTGGGGCAGGTGAACGGATGGTGCATCGCCACCCAGCGGTTCTCTTCCTCGCTGAACTCGAACATCGGGAAGTTCACGACCCAGCAGAAGTTCATTTCCTTCGGATCGATGAGTTTCAGCTGGGCGGCCAGCTTGCGGCGAAGACCGTTGAGGACCCGGCAGGTCAGGAGAAAATCGCCGCAGGAGAACAGAAGCAGGTCGTTCGGACCGGCCTGCAGACGCTGCGCGATTTTCTGAAGCTGCTCGGCGGTGAAGTTCTTGGCGCTGGAACCGGTGAGATTCCCCTCGGCGTCGGCCTTGAACCAGACGATCCCCTTGGCGCCGAACTGCTCGGCGGTCCAGGCGGTCAGCGAGTCGATATCTTTGCGGCTGAACCGATCGGCAGCGTTCTTGACATTGATCCCGCGCACCCGGCCGCCCGCCGTATCGGCCACGGCGCGGAAGACGCGGAAATCGACCTCTTTGGCGATGTCGGTGACGTCTTTTAACTCCATCCCGAAGCGAAGATCGGGGGCGTCATGGCCGAAGCGCTCCATCGCCTCATCCCAAGACATGCGCGGAATCGGGAGCGGAAGATCACGGCCGAGGACATCTTTCATCAGGCGCTGAACCAGGCCGGACATGATCTCGAGAATATCTTCCATCTCGATGAACGACATCTCGATATCGAGCTGGGTGAATTCCGGCTGACGATCGGCGCGAAGGTCCTCGTCCCGGAAACAGCGGGCGATCTGCATGTAACGGTCGTACCCGGCGATCATCAAAAGCTGCTTGTACAGCTGGGGCGACTGGGGAAGGGCGTAAAACGATCCCTGCGCGATTCGGCTGGGGACCAGGTAGTCGCGGGCCCCTTCGGGGGTACTCTTTCCGAGAATGGGGGTTTCGACCTCGAGGAAATCGAGTTCGTCGAAGTAATCGCGCATCACCTTCGTCATCTTGTGACGCAGGCGCAGAACCCGCTGCATCTCCGGACGGCGCAGGTCGAGGAAACGGTTCTTCAGGCGGATCTCGTCGGAGGGAAGCTCCGGGGCGCTCGGGAGGAAGGGGAGGACCTCGGAACGGTTGAGGATCTCGAGCGATTCGGCCTTGACCTCAATTTCGCCGGTCGGCATCTTGGGATTGATCAGGCCCTCGGGACGGGCCAGGACCGTCCCGGTGATACGGATCACGTCTTCGTTGCGCAGCGTTTTGACCTGAGAGAAAAGTTCCGCGGAACCGTCGCTGTAGAAGACCGTCTGCGTGATCCCGTAACGGTCGCGAAGATTGACGAAAAAAACTCCGCTGTGATCGCGAGCCGAGTCGACCCAGCCGCAAAGAGTGACGGTCTTACCGGCATCCGTCCCGCGCAAAGCGCCGCAAGTGGTTGTCCGTAGCACGATAAATATCCTTCCGAATACTTTTACAAAAATGTTCTCGGCACGAGTATTTTCGACGCCGAAGTTCTTTCTTTTGGCCTGCTTGCAGGACGCGGGCCGAAAGAAACCCAGCATTATTTTAAGAACGGGGGTGTTTTCTGGAAGGGGGATTTTTCCCCCTTCCCCCGGTGAGGGGGAACCGGCCGATCTTTGAAGAGGGGAATTTGACGACTTTTTGAGGAAAAACACTTTTCAAGTTGAATTTCCGCGCTATATAATTAACATAGGAAGTCTTGGGGAAGTATTTAAAAACGCCTCAGCACTTAAGAGGAAAGCAATGAGCAGTGACGATAATCTGGATGACCTCGATCTGAACCTTGGAGGTTTTGACGACGAGGACGATTTCGACGACGAGTTCGATGAAGATTTCGAACAGATACCGATGACCGGTTTTCCCTACGAGGAGAACGGTGATGACGACGAGGGGGATGGCATGGAAGAGGTCGACGGCGGTGACGATTCCTTGGTCGACGAGTTTGATGATCTGGAGTCGGACGAAAACAGTTACGACGAGGACGACGACTAGCCGCTGAAAGGGGATTCCCGATAAAAGAAGCCCAAGGGACGTGCGGCATCGTCTCCCTTGGGCTTCTTTTTGTTCTGTCTTCTCCATTTTCCCGCAAGCTTATCGCCCGCTTTTTTCAGGTGTTTTTTTTCTTGTTACGCTATAAACGGTATGGATGGAATAACCTTGCCGGAAAGATTTTCATTCCCGCGAAGCGGCACGGATGCCCGATTTGTTCTGTGGCAAGTCGAGGAATCGAGCTTGCTCTGAGATGGTGTGTGAATATCAGCGCCGGTGGAAGGGGAGTGTATGCGTTCCGATTTTTCGGATAAGGACGATTTTTACCAGAAACATCTTCGGCCGTTCCCGCAGGAACGTCCGGCCGCGTTCGCTGCCTGGCCCCCGGAGGTCACCCGCTTGATATCGATGATTCTGCGCCGGGGAACCCGCCAGATCGATTGCCAGGCGGCGGGGCTGTATCTGCTTGACGAACGGACTTCCTTCTTGAAACTGTGCGGAAGCTGGGGAACCCTGAAAAATTCTTCCGAGCATCCTATCCGTCCCCTTTCCTCGGCGACCGCCGATCTGGAGGCACTGCTGGGGAACGCGGTGGTTCTTAATGAGCCGTTCCTCCGCGAGAAGTGGAACGCCCCCGAACAGTACGAGACATCCCTTTGTATTCCGGTGGCCGACGATCAGACGCTTCTGGGGACCATCTGGTTCTTCTCGGATAAAAAAAGAGACTTCACCAGTGACCAGCTCGAAAAGCTCGAACTGATCGCGGCGAAGGTGGCTCTGGAAATCAAACGCGCGTCGCTGATCAAAAACCGCCCCGATATCGAATCGCATCAAGAACAGACCGCCGGGAAATCGGCTGCTTTCCAGCCGAAGAGTCCGGCCGGTGACCAAACCGAGTGGGATACTCTCAAGGAATCGGAAGAGCTGCTTGATTTGCTTCGAAAACGAGTGGAGAAGAGCGGTACATGCAAAACGATGATGCTCTTTGTCGCGAAAGACCGCTGAAAGAGCACCATCGTCGCCTCATTTAGCGCTTAGCGCTTACTTATCCGTTCTAAAGGGAGTGGCGGGGAGTCCCTCGGCGCTGTAGAGGTTCGCGCCGGCGGGGTTCATCTGCCAGGCGTAGCGCACCGCCGCCGGAGCGTCGACACCCTCGGCGGTGACCTCAACGGTGTCAGGCCCGGTGATAACCGCGCTGCCCCAGACCCAGGTACCGTCGGCCTTTTGAACGGCGAAGCGCTCCAGCTTCCCATTCCAGTCGATCGCCATCGGGGTACGGTCGCACTTTTTGCCGATCACCAGACCCGCGCCGACGTGATCAAACTTCAGGATCGCCTTGTTCCCCTCGACCGTCATCTCGCGCAGGGTCGGGCTTTGCGGCTCGATATCGCGGCCGAACTCACCGGCCAGGGCCCACAGCGCCAGACGATTGCCGACATCGAACTTGTCGCGCGGGTGGATATCCGCCTCTTCACCGACATCGATGATGACCGCCTGACCGGTCTTGGGAACCTCGAGGCATTTGGTCTGGCCGTCGCGCAGCCCCGGCCAATCCCCGGTTTCGGCCGGATTATCCGACGGGGCGGTGAAGTTGGCGAGCTGGACCCAGTAGAAGGGGAAGTCCCCCTGATTCCAGACCTTGCGCCAGGTCTCGATCATCGCCTTTTGCTTGAAGAAGTAGAATTCACGCTCACCGGCGTTGCTCTCCCCCTGATACCAGATAGCGCCGCGGATGGTGTACTTGGTCCAGGGAGCCATCATCGCGTTGTACATCTCGGCGCAGCGGCCGTTGTTGGCCCGCAGCTGTTCCAGCGCGGGAGCCAGCTCGGGGGTATCCCACCCCTCCGGCGGAAGCCAGCTGTTGATATTCGAGCCGCCCCAGTTCGAATCGATCAGGCCGATCGGGGTCCCGAGCTCTTTGGACAGACGCACCGCGAAGTGGAACCCGCAGGCGGTGCAGCCGGCCTGCGCCCCGTCTTTGCATTCGGTCCACCCGCTGGTGGCAAGAGTCTCTTGGGGCTGGTCGTTGACGACATGCTGGGCGCGATTGAATCGGACGAAGGAGTAATCGCCGCTGATCTCCTCATCGGTGCAGGCCAGGCGGGGCTGTCCCCACGAATTGAGCGGCATCTCCATATTCGACTGACCGCCGCAGACCCAGACATCGCCGACCACCACGTTTTCGAAGGTCAGCGTGTTCTTTCCCGAGATCGTCAGGCAGGCCGGCTCAAACGAGGCGGCCATCGCCGGGAGCTGAACCAGCCAGGCGCCATCTTCGCCGGCGGCGGTTTCGACCGAGGCGTCTTTGTAGGAAACCGTGACCTTTTCGCCGGCGTCGGCCCATCCCCAAATATTGACCTCTCGGTCGCGCTGGAGGACAGCGTTGTTGGTGAAGGTGTCGGCGACCCGGACATCGGCGTAAAGCGCCGAGGCGGCCAATGCCGCGCAGCAGGTCACAGCCAGTAATAACGTACGTTTCATAGAGGAAACTCCCATCTTAGATAGTTGACGAAAAACCGCTCTTTTCAGCGGCGGGCGCGCTTGCTTTGCAGCGCGCCTAATTCTTGTGATCGATCCCATTATAGTGGGGGGGAGACGGAAAAACAAGTTTTGGTTCCTCCCCCGGGGGGCGCGTTATTTATCCGTCCTAAACGGCGTGGCGGGGAGCCCCTCGGCGCTGTAGAGGTTCGCGCCGGCGGGGTTCATCTGCCAGGCGTAGCGCGCCGCCGCGGGAGCGTCGACCCCCTCGGCGGTGACCTCGACGGTATCCGGACCGGTAATCTTGGCGTCCCCCCAGACCCAAACCCCGTCGGCCCTCTGCAGCGCGAAGCGCTCCAGCTTCCCGTTCCAGTCGATCGCCATCGGG
>CADBTE010000074.1 GCA_902797455.1 uncultured Planctomycetota bacterium
ATCAGGTCGAGATACTGACGCAAAAACGCGGCGACACTCGGGGAATAGTATCCGGCCAGGAATTCGTCTTCCAGGGTCCGCTGGTCGAGCGTCGGATCCCATAGGAGTTTCGAAAGGATATAGCAGCGCATCCGAACGAAGTCGCCAGCCGAGCACCATTGGTCACCCTGCAGAAAAACCCCGTCGACGTGATTCTCGGCGAACAGGCGGATGTTCGGGGCAAGAACCTGCAGATTTGGGTGCGGGAGCATGTAGCTGCTGAAGTTGGTGACGTAATCCCAGACGGCGATTTGCTTCGAGATGGCGCGCCAGTTTTTCAGATCGTCCGCGATCGATTGATTGGGGGTCCCTTGCGAAAAAGGTGTTAGGTACGATCCTTCGATCGTGCAAAAACGAATACGGATATTGTCGCGCGGGCGGATCACTTTTGGCGCGCAGCGGGTTCTGCGATAGGCGAGCGTCTCGATGACGACATCGGGAAACTCTTCTTCAATCCGCTGCGCCACCGGGTTGAGGAAGTCCAGAAGCGGTCCGGCCTGGGAGCCGTTCTCCTCGACGAGCTTCCTGCACTCGGGGCACTCGCACCACCGGTTGTTGTCGTTATGCGCGATCGAGATGACTTTGATCTCGGGGTTTTTCCGAAGCTTCTCTAATGTCTGACGGATAAATTCCTCACGCATTTCCTCGTTGGTCAGGCACAGCTGCGCTCCGGAGCGTGAGCGTTTTCCGCCGTTGAGCGAGTACCAATCAGGGTGTTCGTCAAAGTACTTGCCGGGGGGGAGAATCTGATAGAACAGTCCCGACGCGATGATGGAAAAGCCATACCCGTCCTCGGCCGCGCCGGCCGCGCCGGCGAAACTTCTTCGGCTGTTGAGTTTTCGGCGGGCCGAGAAGATCAGATGACTTTCCCCCTCCCCGTAGGTCTCCAGGTAATCGACATCGCGCCAGAGGATCGGCGGCTCATAGCGCGTGGACAGCCGCGGAACCTCAAGTGTCGGCCGATGGGGAATCGTCGATTCGGTGTCGGTCCACCAGCGAATGCCGACGGTTTCTTCCAAAAAGGTATAGACGGCGTTGAGCGCCCCGCGCTGCGGGTGGCCCGAGAGTACCATCGAGGAACCGACCGTCTGAAGAATGATCCCGTCCGGTCCGATCGACGCCTCGTCCTGCGCTGCGGCGCGGGAAAGAAGCGTTTTCGACAGCGCGCTCGGCCCGATAACCAGGAGCTTCTCTTTGTCCCTGGCCTGATCCTCGATCTGGTTTTCCGAGAGAATCGGAAACGGCGCCCCGGTCACCTGGCCGAGGAAAGAAGCCAGTTCCTCGGCGGCCGTTGTTTGTACCGGGTTCGGTGCCTCGGGCAGAACAATGGCGTAATCGGTCGCGCCGCTGTCGGCCAGGCGAAGCGTCTGCTGCGCGGCGGCAAACGGGAAGGCGGCCAAAACAATCAGCGCGCCGAGCGCCAAGGGTGTCAGGGAAAATATTTTCATCGGTACTTTCGTATCCTCTTTCTTTTACTGGCGAATCACCACAATCCGATCGACATAGACATTCGGCGCGGCGTCTTTTACCGGCGCGGCCCAGACCAGGATCTCGTTTCCGAGCGGGACCGTCCCGAGATCGAACGCCTTGTATTCGCTGCCGGCCATTTCGCCGCTTGTCAGCCGCTTCCCGCGGATCGCTTTTTTGTTCGCCTCGTCGTAAACGCCGACAGACATCACCTCTTTGTCCGCTCCGTCTTCGGGGGCGTCGCAGCGGGCGTAGAGGAAAACTCTTCCGAGGACGCGTCCCTTCTCGTCCGGTTCGGCTCCGCTGGGGGAAATCAGCGCCGGGGCGCGATCGGCGTACCACCCGGCCGCCCACTGGGTGTGACTGCCCGGCATGCGGGCGGCGCACCGGTTCGAGGCGTTGAGATCCTTTTCAAGGAAAACCCAGCGATTGAGCCCGGCCAGGCGGAAATTGAATTCCTGGGCGTCGAACCAAGAACCGAGCGGAAGGCCTTCGACCTCCTTCGGCGGTTCGGCTGGCTGAGCGTCGACATACCACTGGAGGTCGTCGAGCCACTTGTCCAAAGACTCTTTTGACTCCCCCTCTCGGCTGCCGGAGACGTGGTTCTCCTCGAGCAGGGCTTTGAACTCGCGGAAGTAATCGGACATCGAGCAGGCGATCGGGGAGGGAATATCGCGAAGAGCCATCGCCGTGTCGTAATCCCGTCCCTCACGAATCCAGACCAGCCGAATCGGGATCGACTCGCGCCGGACCTTCTCGGTCAGTCCGGCGAATCGGACCGGGTCTTGTTTTTCGTCCTCTTCGGCGGCGGCGATCGCCCGGTCCATCAGCCGTGTCGCCTCCACAAGCGCCTCGGCGCTGAGCCAATCGCCGGCATTGGAGCGAAAGCAGCGCAGAGGAATATCCGACTTCAGCGCGCTTTGTATCAGAACATCGAGGTACCGGCGAAAAATCACCGCCACCCGCGGGGAGTAGTAGCCGGTGAGAAATTCCTCCTCCAGCGCCGATTGATCGAGATCGGGATTCCAGAGGAGCTTCGAGATCACCCAGTTGCGCAGACGGACGAAATCGCCCGCCGAACAGTAGACATCCCCCTGCTCGAAGATTCCGACAGCGTGGTTCTTCACAAAGAAACGAATGTTGGGAGCGAGCACCTGCACGTTCGGGTGGGGGAGCATATAGTTGCTGAAGTTGGTGACGTAGTCCCATATATAAAGCTGCTTGGAGATCGCGCTCCACTTTTCGATACAGTCGACGAACGACTCGTTGGCCGGTCCGCCGTCGGCCAGCGGAGTGAGGAACGAGTACTCGATCGAGCAAAGGCGAATCACGACATTGTCGCGCGGCTTGACCTTGGACGGGGCGAACCTTGTGTCTTGATAGGCGAGCGTCTCGACCAAAACGTTGGGGAACTCCGGCTCGATCGCCTCGGCCACCTCGTTGACAAACGTGATCAGCGGCCCGGCCTGGGAGCCGTTTTCCTCGAAGAGCTTTTGGCACTCGGGACACTGGCACCAGCCCCCCCAGTCGTTCTGCGAGACCGAGACGAATCGTGTTTCCGGTGCCTTCCGCAGAGCATCGAGTACATTGCGAATAAACTGCGCCTTCATCTCGGGGTTGGTCAGGCACAGCTGTACGTGGTCTTTTGCCCGCTCCCCGCGGATTAAGGGGTACCAATCGGGGTGCTCGTCGAAATATTTCTCCGGAGGCAGAACCTGCCCAAACGAATGGGCCCAGAAGAGAATCGGCATGTGCCCGCCGTATTCGGCCGGCACCGGGTTGTGGTGCCCGTTCGTCTTCGTTCGGGCCGAGAAGATTCCCGCCTCCGGTCCGCGCAGGGAGTCGCGGTAGAACGACTCGCGCGAAATCACCTTCGGCGCGTAGCGCACCGCAGCGACATCGACTTCAAGCCTCGGGCGTGAGGGGATGGTCGATTCGGTGCTGGTCCACCATCGGATGCCGACACAATCTTCCAGGAACGTATAGACCGCGTAGAGCGGCCCGCGGTCGGGATGCCCCGAGAGGACGAGCGAATCGCCGACCGTCTGGAGAATAATCCCATCCTGTCCGATCGACGCCTCGTCCTGCGCGCCGGCGCGGGAAAGAAGGGTTTTCGACAGCGCGCTCGGCCCGATGACCAGAAGTTTCTGTTTGTCTGCGATCCGGTTTTCCGGGAGGATCACAAAATTCGCGCCGGTGACCTGGTTGAGGAAAGAGGCCAGCTCCTCGGCGGCGGTCTTTTGAACGGCGCTCGGTGCCTCGGGCAGGACAATGGTGTAATCGGTCGCGCCTCCGTCGGCCAGGCGCAGGGTCTCCTGCGCGGCGGCCAGCGGTAAGGCGAACAGAACAAGCAGCGCGAAGAGCGCCGCGCCTCTAAGATCGGTTATTCTCATGGGTACTCTGTACTTTCGATAGGTTATTCACGAATAATCACGATTCGGTCGACGTAGACGTTCGGCACGCCGCCTTTGATCGGCGCGGTCCAGATCAGGATCGCGTGTCCGAGCGGGACCGTCCCGAGATCGAACACCTTGTAATCGCTCCCGGCCATTTCACTGCTTTTGAGCGTTCTGCCGCAAATACCTTTTCTGTTCGTTTCGTCGTAAACGCCGATCGACATCGCTCCTTTGTCCGCGCCGTCCTCGGGGGCGTCGCAGCGGGCGTAGATGAGGACTTTCCCGTGGACACGCCCCTCCTCGTCCGGTTCGGCCCCGGTGGGGGAGTTCAGTATCGGGGCGCGGTCGGCGTACCACGCGACCGACCACTCGGTATGAGTTCCCGGCATGCGAGCGGCGCGCTGGTTCGAGGCGTTGGGATCCTCTTCGAGGAAGATATATTGATCGATCCCGAACAGGCGGAAATTGGATTCCTGGGCGTCGTACCAGGTGTCGACCGGAAGGCCCTCGACCTCCTTCGGCGGTTCGGCCGGCAGGGTGTCGATCTGTCGTTCGATATCGTTGAGCCACTGATCCAGACCCTCTTTTGAGCCCCCCTCACGGTAGGAGCGAACCTGATTGTCCTCGAGCAGGGTTTTGAACTCGCGGAAATAATCGATCATCGAGCAGGTGATCGGGGAGGGGATTTTGCGAAGGGCCAGCGCCACGTCGTAATCCTGCCACTCGCGAACCCAGACCAGATGAATCGGGATCGACTCACGCTTGACCTTCTTGGTCAATCCGGCGAATCGGACCGGGTCTTGTTTTTCGTCCTCTTCGGCGGCGGCGATCGCCTGATCCATCAGCCGTGTCGCCTCGACAAGCGCCTCGGGACTGAGCCAATCGCCCGCGTTGGTACGGTAGCAGCGAAGATGAATATCCGACTTCAGCGCGCTTTGTTTCAGAACATCGAGGTATCGGCGCAAAAGCGCCCCCACTCTTGGGGAGTAGTAGCCGGTGAGGAATTCCTCTTCCAACGCCGATTGATCGAGATCGGGATTCCAGAGGAGCTTCGAGATCACCCAGTTGCGCAGCCGGACAAAGTCCCCGGCCGGGCAGCCGGCGTCCCCCTGCTCAAAGATTCCGACGGCGTGGTTATCGATGAAGTAACGGATATTCGGGGCGAGCACCTGCAGGTTCGGGTGCGGCAGAAGATAGTTGGAGAAGTTGGTGACGTAATCCCAGATGTAAAGATTCTTGGAAATGGCGCTCCACTTTTCGACACAGTCGACGAACGACTGATTGTTCGGCCCGCCGTCGGCCAGCGGGGTGAGGAACGAGTACTCGATCGAGCAAAGACGAACCACGACGTTGTCGCGCGGTTTGACCTTGGCCGGGGCGAACCGCGAGTCGTTGTAGGCGAGTGTCTCGACCAGAACGTTGGGGAACTCCGGCTCAATCGCCTCGGCCACCTCGTTGACAAACCTGATCAGCGGCCCGGCCTGGGAGCCGTTCTCCTCAAAGAGCTTCTGGCACTCGGGGCACTGGCACCAGCCGCCGCAGTCGTTTTGCGATACCGAGACGAACCGTGTTTCCGGCGCCTTCCGCAAGGCGTCGAGCGTGTTGCGGATAAACTCCTTTTTCATCTCGTGGTTGGTCAGACACAGCTGACGCCCTTTTTCCCTCTTGCCGTCGATCAGCGCGTACCAATCGGGGTGCTCGTCGAAATATTTGCCCGGCGGCAGAACCTGCTCGAACGAATGGGCCCAGAAGAGAATCGGCATGTGCCCGCCGTATTCGGCCGGTACCGGGTTGAAGTGCCCGTTCGTCTTCATTCGGGCCGAGAAGATTCCCCCCTCCCGACCGCTTAAAGGATCGAGGTAGAACGACTCGCGCGAAATCACCTTCGGCGCGTAGCGCACCGCGGCGACCTCGACCTCGAGCGTCGGGCGTGAGGGGATGGTCGATTCGGTGCTGGTCCACCAGCGGACACCGACACAATCTTCCAGGAACGTATAGACGGCGTACAGCGGCCCGCGGTCGGGATGCCCCGAGAGGACAAGACAGTCGCCTGCCGTCTGGAGAATAATCCCGTCCTGCCCGATCAACGCCTCATCCTGCGCGCCGGCGCGGGCAAGAAGCGTTTTCGACAGCGCGCTCGGCCCGATGACCAGAAGTTTCTCTTTGTCCCCGATCTGGTTTTCCGAGATAATCGGAAACGGCGCGCCGGTGACCTGGCTTAAGAAAGAGGCCAGCTCCTCGGCGGCGGTCTTTTGGACGGCGGTCGGTTCCGAGGGCAAGACGATGGTGTAGTCGGTCGCGCCGCCGCCGGCCAGGCGCAGCGCCGATCCCCCGGCGAACAGCGGCAAAGCGAACATCGCCGTCAGCGCGGCGATAACCGCATATTTAAAAGTTGTCTGCCTCATCGTTGTGATTCTCCTTCTTATCGCTTGTTTCGTATTTGATTTTCTGTGTTGTGCTTGGTTTGTCCGAAATGGATATTCAATGCTCTCAAGGGGAGATTATTGTTGTTTCTCGATGACGCAGCCGTCCTCGACGCGCGTCAGCTGGGGAATCCCCCCGATATCGACATTGACAAGCGACAGGGTGCCGATCTTTCCGTCCCCCGCGACCCGGAGGAAGCAGCCCTTTTGGTACATCTCCTGGGACGACTGGTCCTCGGCGGTGATCACCTCGGCGTTCCGAACGGTGAGACGGCGAATATCGCAGTCGACGTTGATCAATGCCGGCCGCCCCTCGCTGAAGCGCGGATGATAGACCCGCAGGCCGTCGATCAGGACCGTGCCGATCTTCATTTTGATCTCCCGGCCGTCCTCGTCTTTAAGTTCGTCCCCATACTTTGTTCCGAATTGAAACAAAATCCGGTCGTCGTCGGGGGCGTGGTGGGTGATATTGCGCAGGACCAGCGACTCGACACTCCCCGATGTCGAAAAGACAAACGGCATGTACCAGGCATGGGGAACCCCGCCCCGCAGGTCGATGGTATCGAAGGTAATGCTCCCGAAATTCCCTCCGGCGTGGGTGAACCAGGGAACGATAAAGAAACCGAAATTCTCG
>CADBTE010000075.1 GCA_902797455.1 uncultured Planctomycetota bacterium
AAGGTCTCGTCCATCGCGGCGATCGACAAAACGGATCCCCCATTCCCGGAACGGCTTTGCGTGTCGCCGAACCGGGCGGAGGTTCGGATCAGCTGCGCGCTGACCGGGGTCATTCCCCCCGCCAGAAGCACGGCCGCTCCCAGGAGGAGACGGGCGTAAAGCCCCCCGCGTCCTCGGCGCTGTTCGTGTCCCCGGTGCTCTTCACATCCCCGGTGCTCTTCACATCCCCTGTCTTGTTTTTCGGCGGGCCGGAATATTCCTGCTGTCATTCCCACGGGTGTTCTCCCTTGCTTCTCACACGGTACCTCTTACAGACCCCCCTATAAAGAGGGGGGCACGCCCGCCCCTCCCGCGATAGGCGGGGAGGACAAGCGGGGAACGGTACAATCCCCAAATTCCTTACGTCGGGTTTTATCGGCAGAATAAATACAGCGGGAATAATCCCGAAAACGGTTATATCCGAAAAAACCGGACTACTTTACCATCTCGGCGTCGGGTCGTACCGCCTGCGTACTATTGACAAGATAAGAAGGATAGGAAGAATTGTGATTTCCCACGAGCCAACATTTCCCCCGGCCGCGGGGCCGAGTGTGAGGTATAATAGACACTGGAGTATCGCGCCGCGCGCGAAGCCGGGGCGAAACAGGGGTTGTTTCGCCGAAGCCGCGTTTTAAGGCGCGCTGCGCCGTCAGCAAAGAGCCAACAAACGACAAGGCACAAACTATGGCCGAGACTATCTTCTCCCGCTTCCGTTTTTCGCGGAGCCGGTTTTTCCTTCCCGCGCTTTTGGCGGTGATCGGCGGCTGCGGCCGCGCCCCGGAACCGAGTCAGCCGCAGGCGCCCCCTGTCCTGGTCCGCACGGCGGCGGTCAGCGCCCCGGGCGACACGCTGGTGCGGGAGTTCCCGATCTTCGCTCAAGAGTCCAAAAGCGCGCGGCTTTCCTTCCGCGTCCCCGGTCAGCTGGAGCAGTTCGACCCCATCCTGGGGACCAAGGTTGCCAAAGACGAGGTCATCGCCCGTTTGGACGGGCGCGACTACGAGCTGGCGGCCGAGCGGCTGCGCCTGGGGATCGCCGAAGCCGAGGCGATGCTCAAGGCGATGAAGACCGGCGCGCGGACCGAGGATATCGAGGCGCTCAACTCGCAGATCGCCGGCGCCCAGACGGCCGCGGCCAACGCCTCTCGCCAGCTGCGGCGCATGGAGAACCTGCACTCCGACGGAACGGTCTCGGACGTTCAGCTCGACGCGGCCCAAACGACCAACGACGCGGCGGCCGCGCATCTGGAAACGCTTAAAACCCAGCTGGCGAAGGCCCACACCGGCGCGCGGGCCGAGGAGATCGAGGCGATGGAAGCGAAGATCGCCGGGCTTAACGTCGATCTGAAGATCGCCGAGAACAAGCTGGGCGACACCATCTTAAAAGCGCCGTTCGACGGGGTGATCGCCGAGAAATTCTGCGATAACCACGAGACCATCGCCCCCGGCGCGGCGATTGTGGAGATCGTCGATATCGACTCGATGGAGGCGACGGTCAATCTGCCCGAGGAGGTGGTTCGCCGGCGGGAAAACATCGAGACCCTGGTCTGCCGCTTCGATTCCCTTCCCGACCAGACCTTCCCCGCGACGATCAAAGAAATCGGCCGCACGCCGCGGCGGGAAAACCTTTCGTACCCCATGACGATCAAAGTCGATATGTCCCAGGCCAAGAGCACCGAGCCGCTTTTATCCGGGATGGTCGGAACCGTCTCGATCACCCTTAAGAGCCCCGGCGGGGAGATCATCATCCCCTCCTCGGCCCTGGTTTCGGCCGAAACGGGCGCCTCGGCCGTCTGGCTCTTCGACAGTGCCGGCTCGAAGGTCACCGCCCGCGCCGTCGAGGTCTCGGCGATCACCGACGCCGGGGCGGTCATCTCCGGCGGCTTAAGCGGCGGGGAGACGATCGTCACCGCCGGGGCGCGCTCTCTGGAAGAGGGTCAGCCGGTTCGTTTGCCGTAAACGCGCCGCCCCGCGCGGCGGCAGGTTCGGACATTAGGGGGTTTTTCCCC
>CADBTE010000076.1 GCA_902797455.1 uncultured Planctomycetota bacterium
CCCCCCTCCCACGTTCCGACCGCCATTTCCTGACCGTCGGTTTGAGTCCGCGAGACCGATTGGCACCCCGGGCCCATCAGCGTGAAGAGAATCTCCACCCCGTGAACGCCGTACCAGTAGAAATCGGGATGGTGCGGATTCAAAGAACAGGGGCTGGCGGCGTCGACGCCGAGAATCTCGCCCATCGGCTTTTCGCTGCGGAAACGCTGCGTCTCGACGCCGTAGCGAAGACTCGACGCCGAGAAGATCTCGACCCCGGCCTCATCGGCCAGACGGAACAGCTCCAGGCAGTCAAAGAGACAGCCGGAAATCGGTTTGTCGATGAACAGCGGCTTTCCCGCGGCCAGGACCGGCTTGGCCTGCTCCAGGTGCGGACGGCCGTCGACCGACTCGAGCATCACGCCGTCGACGTTGGGAAGCATCTCCTCAATCGTGGAGTAGATCGTCAGTCCGGCCTGACGGCAGTGATCGGCGTACTTTTCGACACGGCCCCAGCTGTCCGGGTTATCGGGAATCCCGCCGGGATACGCCGCCGTGACGCGGAACCCCTCAAAAGCGGGATTGTCGCTGTTGATCGCATCGACCGCGGCGGGAACGTGCGAGGTGGTCGTCCCGATGATACCGATACGAAACTCCTCGGCCGAAAGCGCGCCAAGGGCGCAGACGCTCAGCAGAAGGGAAAGAGCCGTTTTCGAAATGGACATCGTTTTTCTCCTAAGGTATCTGGAATGTTACAGGTTTTTGTTCAATTCGTGTCGAAATCAGCTTTCGCTGGTCCCCCCGGGGGAAACGTCGCAGGAATCGAGATCAACGAACAACGCCGCGTTGGGGTGCGTCCGCAAAATTGTCGCCGGACAGGCCTCCTCGACCGGGCCGGTGAGGGTCTGACGAACGGCCGCGCGCTTGGTCGCCCCCGGAACGGCGCAAACAAGCGCCGCGCCGCTAAATAAAGTCGGGACGGTCAGGGTGATCGCCTGGCGCGGAACATCGTCCAGCGTCGGGAAACAACCGTCGTGGACCTGCTGCGTGCGGCAGATATCGTCCAGATCGACGATCTTCACCGACTCGGGATCGTCGAATCGAGCGACCGCCGGATCGTTGAAGGCGATGTGGCCGTTTTCACCGATCCCCATACAGACCACATCGATCGGACCGTCGGCGATAATTCTTTTGTAGCGCGCCACGGCGGCGTCCCGATCGAGCGCGAGGGTCGGATCGTCGAGGAGGAAGACCTCTTTAAAGGGGAGATAGCGGAAGATATGCTCGCTGAGGTAACTGGCGAAACGCGCCGGCGACCCGGCGGGTAAGCCAATGTACTCGTCCATATGCAGCGCGGTCACCTTTGTCCAATCGATACCGGATTCGCGGCGGAGGGTTTCGAGCGTTTCGTTCTGCGAGGGGGCCGCGGCAAAGATCACCCGCGCCTCGCCGCGGCGGGCGATCGCCTGGCGAATCGCCTCGGCGGCGGCCCTGCCGGCAGCATTTCCAAGTTCGTCCCGGCTGGGGAAGACTTTCACCGCCAAGCGGTCAATGACAAAATTCATGGCTATTGTTCCTCAGTATACTCGGGGGAAAGGGGTTCGTCGGTGGAGATCGCCTCGAGGAGACGATCGACCCGTTCGGGAACTTTTTGACCGCGGATCGCCGACACCAGGCCGACACCGGCGTAGACGACAAACGAGACGACGGTCGGAATAATAATCGTCATTCCCTTTGTCGACAGACATTGGGATAACTCAACCGCCTTGGCAGCGGGAAACCAAGAGGGGAACCCTTGGAACGTTTCCGGGGTGACATGGGGGAGAAATTTCATGACGGCAAATACACCAATCCCCGCGGCAAGAGATGAAAGGGTCGCCCCGACACCGCAGTGTCTAAACCAAGGCATCAGGCCGAGGATCATCGCGATCGAGACCGGACCGAGCAGCGCGCCGAACCATACGATAACAATCCCAATGATACTGCCGAAATGCTCGTTCTCCAGGGCGACGACGGTCGTCAGAAGCATAAAGACCAAGGTCACCACGCGGGCGATGAGAAGCTGCTGCTTTGGGCGGGTGAACTTTACCGAAGGAGAGATCTTGGGGAAGACATCGCGGACCAGAACCGAGGTGATCGCCGTGGCGTCGGCGGTGGTCATCGTCAGGGTGTGCGACACCAGCGCGGCGAGCATCAATCCGGTCAGCCCCGGCGGGAGGAATTTTACGACCATCAGACAGTAGCTCTTTTCGAGTTGGTCCTCCGGAAGGCCGGGAAGCAGCAGCGGGCAGGCCCACATCGGGAAAAAGAGGACCAAGGGCCAGATCAAGTACAGCGCCGCGGACAGAAGAGCCGCTTTTCTCGCGTCGGACCCCTGCGGAGCGGCGATAAAGCGCTGGGCCAAGTTCCAGGTTCCCCCGTTGTAACCGAGGAGGTTGATCAGGAACAGACCGATAATGCAGGACCAGGTGCCGTACTCTCCGGCCATCGGAGCGAGGTGCCCTTCAAGAGCCGGCTGATCCCACATCGTCCAGATAGCGCTGAGGCCGCCAAGGCGGGCCAAGACCACCACCAGCATCGAGATTCCCGAGACAAACTGAACGATGAACATCGCGAAGTCGGTCAGGGTTCCGGCCCAAAGCCCGCCGATGGTACTGTAGAACAGTCCCAGACCGACAGACAAAAAGACGGCGTTGGTGAA
>CADBTE010000077.1 GCA_902797455.1 uncultured Planctomycetota bacterium
CCCCCCGCGCCGCGCCGGCTAAGGAACAAGAAACCACCCCCCAAACGGCCGCCCCCCCGCGGATTACCGCGCGCTCCAAGGGCAGCCGCGAAACGCCCCTTCCCCGATTTCGGTGACCGTGTCGGGTATCACTACTTTCTCCAGCGAGGCGCAGTAGCGAAACGCGCCGTCCCCGATTTTGGTATATCCCTCGGGAATAACCACTTCCCGCTGATTTTTATCCGCGATCTGGCTGATCGACAGCAATATTTTTTCCATCGTCTCTTTCCTTATGGTGAAAACGTCGTTCCAGCGGCCGGAATCCGAAAAAGAGCGTATTCCGCCCATAACGACATTATACCGTCAAAGAAGCGTCCGCGTCTATAGGCGGAAAAAACACAGCGGCAAACAAGCGCGGCGGCGCCAGACCAAAACAAAGGGGGGGGCCGAAAGCGGAAAAACTCACGCTTTCGCCCCCCCAGTGCTGTTCATCGCGGGAACCCAACAAAAAAGTTCGCCCGCGGCGCCGGCGGCCGGATCAATGAGGGTCAATCCTCGGATGTATCTTCTTCGATTTCGGGATCCGAGCCGGGAATCTCCATGCCCGCCAGCGAGCCGCAGCCGCGAAACACCCATTCCCCGATTCTGAAGACCGAATCGGGAAACGCGACACTGGTGAGCGCTTTGCAGTCCTCAAACACGCTGTCGCCGATTTCAATGCCCGATCCCAAAATCACCACGTTCACCAGCGAGCCGCAGCCGCGAAACGCCTCATCGCCGATTTCGACGACCGACTCGGGAATCTCCACGCTCACCAGCGAGGCGCAGCCGTGAAAGGCCTCACCGCCGATTCTGGTGACCGACTTGGGAATCACCACGCCCGCCAGCGCGGTACAGCCGCGAAACGCCCCCCACCCGATTTCGGTGACCGAAGCGGGAATCTCCACGCCCGCCAGCGAGGTACATCCCTCAAACGCCCATTCCCCAATTTCGGTGACCGACTCCGGTATCACGACGCTCTCCAGCGAGCTGCAGCCGGCAAACGCCTCCCACCCGATTTCGGTGACCGACTCGGGAATCACCACACTGGCGAGCGCTTCACAGCCGCGAAACGCCCCGTCCTCGATTCTGGTATATCCGTCGGGAATGACCACTTCCCGCTGATCCCGGCTCGCGATCTGGTCGACTGACTCCAAAATCTTTTCCATCGTTTCTCTCCTTTTGTCAGGATTTCGGTATTGGCGCGAAGCGATCCCCTTTCGCGCGGCGCGTGAGATGCCCTTTCGTTTTAATGATAGGGCGAAAGACGATGTTTTCGACGGTTTTTTCCTGTTTCCGCGGCCGTCTGCGGCCCCTTGCGGCGGTTTCTGCCGGTAAGAGCCGCCCGTACATACAGCGGGTACGGGTACACCGCCCCCGCGGAAAACGGCCGCCTTTCAGCGGCGGGGAGACGTGGACCGGGCGGCGGTCATTAAACAGAAGAAAAACGGATCCAAGAGGTAATTCTATATATTGTTTTTTCGTTTTGCGCACCCGTGATAGGATAAAGTCATAGAAAAAAACCCCGCCAGCAAGACTATGGGCGATCAAGCTGGCGGGGCAATGGGTTTTGGCGGTCATAACGAGGCATAGGTTCTTGCCAGGGTGGACCACTCGTCTTTGAGTGTAGCGCTATTTTCCCGGCTGTCAAGTCGCTGAATAGATTTTTATGGAGGATGGTGATGAAATACGCGGAGAAATCGTTTGTCCAGACGGTCATGGCCCGTGAGTAAAAGAAAAAAACGCGGACCGGCAGCTGCGCGAAGCGATCCCCTTTCGCGCGGCGGGCAAGAAGCCCCCGGTTTACAATAACTAAGGCGAAAGACGGTGTTTTCGACGGTTTTTTCCTTTTTCCGCGGCCGTCCGCGGCCCTCGGCGGGGCTTTGCGCCGCAAAGAGCCCCTTCGGCCGTCAGCACAGCCCCAAAAACTGACCGATGCCCACGAGGATGATAAGACAAATCAGCCAGAGGATCGCCAAAACCGTGAAACAGCCGCTCATCGGTTTCATTCCGAGCCGAGCCGCATTAAACTCCTCTATCCGTTTAAACTCCTCCAGCGGCATCCCGGAATAGGTCAGATACCCCATCGCCAGCTGACGATCGTTTTCCCCGTCCTGCTGCGCGGCCAAAACGGAAACGGAAAAATCACCGCCCGGACAGGCATTCTCGGCGGCGGATCGGGCTTCCTCAAACGACTGGTATTCCCCCTCCTTAACCGCGCACAGACGTCCGACTTCGTGCGTCACCCGGTAGAGGATGTACTTCTTGCGGCGCGCCGTGCGGCGTTTCGTGTCGTAACCGTCGTAGTACGATTCTTTGTATTCGTCGTACTCAAGCGCGATGATGTATCGGACCTTCGTCAGCCCGCTTTGGCCGGAAGCGTAAAGCATCCCCGGCAGACCGAGGGCTCTAAACCGTTCGCCGTCTGTCATTAACCAGCAGCGGAGAAATAACGATGGTCTTTCGTCCATATCGAGCCCTCCCTCCTACCGAATCGCGCCGGTTATTTATAGTACCTCGCTCAAAACCGAGAACAGGATATACAGCCCGGCCAGGACGGCGAAAATCAGGCACCCTATACAGCCGTTCGACTCGCTCCCCGCGGCAGCGGGGGGGTCGGCGCACGGCGGCGCTTCGTCCTCCCAAGGCGCGTCTTTGGGCCGGACGGTCATCCTATAGCCGGGAAACTGGTTCTTTATGGCGCGTTTCAGCTCATCGGCCGACAGGTACACACCGAGCTTTTCGCCGGAAAGACGGTATGAGAGCGACAAAACAACCTCATAAGAGATCTTGTAAAGGATGTATTTTCTGTACTGATCGCTTTGCCATTTCCGCCGCGGCCCTTGCCGGTACATCTCAAACCGATCGCAGTAATCGATCGCGACGATGAATTCATCGTTGGTCTCGGTACTGTAACCGGAACAATAGAACAGCCCCGGATAGTCCAGTATCGTGAACCGGTCACGCGGCGTGATGTAGGGATGCTTGGGCCAGCGTCTTTCCATATAACGAACACCTCCCGGCGCGCGGGCGGCGCCGGAGCAAAACAAAGGGACGGCCGAAAGCGGAAAAACTCACGCTTTCGCCCCCCTGTGTTATTCATCGCGGGAACCAAACAAAAAAGTTCCCCCGCGGCGCCGGCGGCCGGATCCATGAGGGACAATCCTCGGGATGTCCCCTTTGCGCGGCATTGGTTCCCTAGTCGGCAAACTTGATACTGGTGAGCGCTTTGCAGCCCTCAAACGCCTCGTCGCCGATCCGGGCGACCGCCCCGGAAATCACCACGCTGGCCAGCGAAGCGCAGCCGCTAAACGCCCTATCGCCGATTCTGGTGACCGACTTGGGAATCTCCACACCCGCCAGCGAGACACAGCCCTTAAACACCTCATCACCGATTTCGGTGACCGACTCGGGGATCACCACGCTCACCAGAGCTTTACAGCCGCGAAACGCCCCGTCCCCGATTTTGGTGTATCCGTAAGGAATGACCACTTCGCGCTGATCTCGATTCGCGATCTGGTCGACCAACTCTAAAACCTTTTCCATCGTTTCTCTCCTTTTGTCAGAACTTCGGTATTCGCGCGAACGGTCCCCTTTCGCGCGGCGCGTGAGACACCCCTTGCCTCGGGCGGCCCCTTTCCCCGGAAAGAGCCCCCTTCCGGCGCGCGGCGGTACGATGCCGGCGGCCGAGGCCGCCGCGGTACGCCCGCCCCCCGCCCCGCTTCTCAGCGGCGGGTGACGGTCAGTTTGGGGCAGTCCTTAAAGGATCCGTACCTCCATTGCGCCGATCGGGGGACAGAAATACTCTCCAGCGAGACACAGTCCTCAAACGCGTTCCATTGAATTTCGCGCAGCGACTCCCCAAGCGACACGCTCCCCAGGCAGCCGCAGCCGCCGAACGCCCAAGAGCCGATTTCGGTGACCGACCCGGGGATCTCCACACCCGCGAGCGCTTTGCAGTGGTAAAACGCGCCGACTCCGATTTTGGTGATCGACTCCGGAAGCGTCACGTTCGCCAGAGAACCGCAGCCGCTCAGCGCCCGATCCGGGAGGACGGTGATCGACTTGGGAATCGCGATGTTCTTGAGCGCTTTGCAGCCGCGAAACACCCCCCATCCGATTTCGGTGACCGTCTCGGGGATCTCGATGCTTTTGAGCGCTTTGCACCCATCGAAGGCGCCGTCGGCCAGCGCGGCGACCGACTTGGGAATCTCCACACTCTTGAGCGCCTCGCAGCCGCTGAACGTCCACGGTTCGATTTCGGTGACCGACTTGGGAATCGCCATACTCACCAGCGCGGCGCAGTCCTCGAACGCGCTGGCCCCGATTTTGGTGACCGATTTGGGAATCTCGATACTCCGCAGCGCTTTACAGCCGACAAACGCGCCGTAACCGATCTCGGTGACCGACTTGGGAATCGCGACGCTGGCCAGCGCCTCACAGCCGCCGAACGCCCCGTCGCCGATTTTGGTGACCGACGCGGGAATCTCGAAGGCGCTCACGGCTTTGGGAACGCACAGCAGAACCGTCCGGTCTTTCGAGTAAAGGGCGCCGCCAAAGGCGTGAAACCAGCGGCTGTCGGAAGCCGCTTCGATCGTCTCCAGGCAGGGGCAGTCATAAAACAGCCCATAGCCGAGTTTGGTGATCGACGCGGGAATAATCACCTTCACCAGCGCCTCACAGCCGCTGAACGCGCTGGCCGCGATTTTGGTGACCGACGCGGGAATCTCGAAGGTTCTCACGGTTTTGGGAACGCACAGCAGAACCGTCCGGTTCTTCGAGTAAAGGGC
>CADBTE010000078.1 GCA_902797455.1 uncultured Planctomycetota bacterium
AGCCCTGAGTTCGACGATCGCCCCCCGCGGGCCGGCGCCGCGCCGGGGAAGAAAAAACGGCCTCTGCCCGCCATCGCCGGCCTGTGCACCGCCGCCGATCTGGCCGGCGGTCCCGGGCGAAAACCGGACGCCCCGCCCGGAACAGGCGGTTCAGGGAAAAAAGTCTCCCGCGGGGCGATCATTCGGCACGAGAGCTTCGGCGTCGGACAGGTTCTTTCGATCGACGGCCGCGGGGAGGAGGCGGTCGCGACGGTTCAGTTTTACTCCGGCGCCGGCCGCGTCGAGGTCTTCGCCAACGACCCCTCCGTTCGGGTTATCTCCGAGGGGGGCGCGAAATCATAACACCCTCAAAGCGAACGATCGCATGAATCAGCCAAACACTCAAGACCCGTTCTTCCTGGCCCTGACGATGGGGGACCCCGCCGGGGTCGGCCCGGAGATCATCGCCCACGCCTGGCCGCTTTTTTTCGACCGGGGGCGCTTCCCCTGTTTCTGCCCGGTCGTCTACGGATCCGGCGAGGTGATGGCCCGCGCGGCGAAAATGTACCATCCCGATCTGACGGTCGAGACGCTCCCGGCCGATGATTCCCTTTCGGCCGAACAGTACGCTCACCGGTTCGGCCCTAAGGTGATGGCCTGCCGCGAGGTCTGTTCGCCCGACGGCGCGCTGGCCGTCCCCGGGACGGTCGATCGAAGGGGGGGCGAGGCGGCGTTCTCGGCCCTGAACGCCGCCATCGACGCGGCGCTGGCCGGCCGGGCGGCGGCGATCGTGACCGCGCCGCTGAATAAGGAATCGCTCAATTTGGCGGGGCACCATTTTCCCGGCCATACCGAGATCCTGGCCCATCGCTGCGGGGTCGACGATTTCGCGATGATGCTCTACCTCGGCCCCGACGAGAACCTCGCCGGCAGGGACGGGCTTTCGGTCGTCCACGTGACGCTTCACACGGCGATGAAAAACGTCTTTGAGCAGATCACCGAAAAGACGGTCGAAGAGAAGATTTTCCTGATTCGCGACTTTATGCGGATCATGAAACATGGCGCCGACCCGGCGATCGGCGTGTGCGCGCTGAACTGCCACAACGGCGAAAACGGGCTGTTCGGCCGCGAGGAGATCGACGTCATCGCCCCGGCGGTCGCCAAGGCGCGCGCCAAAGGGGTAAACGTTTCCGGGCCTTTCCCGAGCGATACCCTCTTTCTGGCGGCCAAGGAAGGGGCGTACGACAGCATCGTGGCGATGATTCACGATCAGGGGCATATCGCCGTGAAGCTCCTGGGGATGCACAAAGCGGTGAATATTACCCTGGGGCTTCCGATCATTCGCACCAGCGTCGCCCACGGCACGGCGTTCGACAAGGTCGGGAAGGGGACGGCGAAGATCACCAGCTTGCTCGAGGCGGTGCGCGCCGCGCTGCTTTTGGCCGACGCCCGCCGAGCGGCCCCCCTTAAGACAAAATAACTTTCCCCCCAAACGGATGATGAGGATAAGTTCGTTATGAGTGAATCGGAAAATCTTCAGCCCTCGGTCCCCCCGTCGATCCCTCAGGCGCCGAAAGCCGCCGCGCGCGCGGCGGCGCGGCCCAAGTCGATCGCCGAGCTCCTGCAGGAATTCTCGCAGATCTGCGCTCAAATGGAGCTGGAGCTGGGGAAGGTGATCGTCGGCCAGACCCCCGTGATTCGTCAGCTCTTAGCCGCGGTCTTTACCCGGGGCCACTGCCTGCTGGAAGGGGTGCCGGGGCTGGCCAAGACCCTGACGGTCAGTACGCTGGCGAAAATCCTTGACGTGGAGTTTAAGCGGATTCAGTTCACCCCCGACCTAATGCCGTCGGACATCGTCGGGACCAATGTCCTGGACGACGACCAGACGGGGAGGCGGAATTTCCGATTCGTTCACGGTCCGGTCTTCTCCAATATTCTGCTGGCCGACGAGATCAACCGAACCCCGCCGAAGACGCAGTCGGCGCTGCTGCAGGCGATGCAGGAACGGGAGGTGACCGTCGGCCAGACGACCTATAAGCTCCCCGACCCGTTCTTTGTCATCGCCACCCAGAACCCGATCGAACAGGAGGGAACCTACCCTCTGCCGGAGGCGCAGCTCGACCGATTTATGTTCAATATCAAGGTCGACTACCCGACCCTCGAGGAAGAGGAACAGATACTTTCTTGCTCGGCCCGCGGCGAATTTCAGGAGTGCGCAAGCTCTTAAACGCCAAAAAGATCATTCAGCTGCAGCGCCTCACCGCCTCGATCGCGGTGAGCCCCTATATCGTGAAGTACGTGGCCCGCCTGGTGCGCGCCACCCGCCCCGGCGACGAGTCGGCGCCGCCGTTCATTCGCGAGCTGGTCGACTGGGGGGCCGGTCCCCGCGCCGGGCAGTACCTGATCAACGGCGGCAAGGCGTTCGCCGCGATGGCCGGCCGCTACTCGGTCGCCATCGACGATATCCGCTCGGCCGCTGTCCCCGTCCTGCGCCACCGCATCAGTTCCAACTTCCAGGCCCAGGCCGAGGGACTGACGACCGAAGACCTGATCGGGAAGCTCCTGGCCGAGGTCCGGCCGCCGGAGATCGAAAAGTATCAGAAGGGATAAGCCATCCTCCCCGCCGGCTGCGTATAAAGAAAAGAATCGATCGCGGGGGGGGATTTTGTTCTAGGGTTGACATCGGCCGCCGCCGCGGGGACAATTTCGTCTATACGGGGGCGGGCAAATAACCGCCGACAAGCGGCCCGCCCGAAAAAAACATCCGCGACGGAGGAAAGGAGTATGGACGCCTATTGGAGCTATCTCGGCCCGATGGACTGGTTTATTATCGGTTACGGGGCCCTCTTGATGGCCGTGCATATTGTGCTGATCGCCGCCCGCTACCTGTCCAGCGCGCTTTGGGCCCGGCAGGGGTTGGGCGTTCGCCGGCAGTTTCTGCTGGCGTTAAGCGAGCTTCTGCCGCTGATGGGTCTGCTGGGGACGGTGGTCGCGCTGCTGAACACCTTTTTGGGGATGGACTCGGCCGCCGACGGCTACGTCGACATCCCCGGTCTGATCCACGACTTCGCCCCCGCGCTGACGACGACCGCCTCGGGGATCATTTTTGTTTTGATCAATCTCTTCCTCAATTCCGTGCTGTGGCTGGTGATCCCCAGCCGGCTCAAGGAAGAAGAGGCGCAAGAGCCGCAGGCGGGAGACTGACCCGATATGCGCATCTCAGGTGTTCTGGCCCGATTTTTGCCCCTTTTGGATATCGCGATCCTCCTTTTGGGGCTGTTCGTGGTCCTTTCGGCGATCGCGCGCCAGACCGAGCGCGCCCGCTCCGGTTCCCCCGACCGGGCCGGCGGCCGAGAGCTTTCCAGCGCCGAGGATATTCCCGAAAACCCGTTCATAACCGGCGCGGCCCGCCGGTTCGTCGAAAGCCAGCTGGCCCCGATCTGGATCTACGCCTGCTGCGACGGGGAATTTCGCAACCGCTGCCGGCTCATGGAGGACGACTTTGTCCCGGGGCGCGTTATCGATATCGACAGCGACCGCGATATTCAGGAATTGATCGAGGCCAGAAAGCCGCGCCGCACGGTGATATTTGTGATGATCGAGGAAGGGGGCTTCGATCGATTCTGGGACGAGCGCCGCGGCGATATCGAGGCGGTCTGGAACGCCCCGGTCGTCTGGATCCGGAACGTCCGTCTTTCGTCCCTGTAAGAACCACCCCTTTTTTAAAGGCGACACGCTATGACATTCCCGGAGGTTTGGCAGCGGATACTCGATTTGGGGTATTTCCCCCGATTCTTCCTGACCGCTTTGGCCGCGGCGATTGTTGTTCTGTCTTTCGGGCTTCTGGTCTTTCGAAAGCTCCCGCTCTTCCATCGGGCGGTGGTCCGCTCGATTCGAGTCCTGGGGCTGACGCTGATTCTGTTTCTGATCTGCCTGGTTCTCCTGTTTTTGGGACGGGGCCGCTTTGGCGTCGGTTTCGGCGCAGGGTCGGCCAGGAGCGTTCCGGCGGCTTCCCCCGTGATTCAGCGCTCGCCCTCGGCGGTACCCCAGCCGGATGAACCGGCGCCGCGGCTGCTGACCGAGGGGGAAATCTCCCGGCTGCGAAGCGCCGAGACGCTGAGCAACCCTTCTCCCACGGCGATTATTTTCCGCTACGACCGCACCGGCGACGACGGCATGTCCCCCGCCTTCCTCGCCGAGCTGATCTTTACCGGACAGCCGGTGATGATCTCCGGCGACCGAACCGACCAGTTCAACCGCTCTCTCACCGAGGCGGTCTTGAACCTGGACGACGCCCCCGGCGATCAGCTGCGGCTTTATGTCATCAACGCCGATCGCGCCGGTTCTTCCCAGATCGATTACCTGAGGTCGCTCTTCCACGAGCGATACCCCGGGATCCAGATGGAATATCATTGAAAAGACCTTTCGCGCAGAGAGTATCACACGTGAGCAGCGAACAACCGATTCGAGTCCGCGTAGGAAGCGCAGGTGACAGCGGCGCCGGAAAGACCCGCTGGCTCTTCGGGCTGCTGCGCGCCCTGGCTTGCGATAAGCGCGCCCGCCTCGGCGCCGCCGCCCGGAAGTATCTTCAGTTTCTGTCGCGGCAGGACCGCGACGGGGGGCTCAGACCGACCGACGGTGTTTTTCCCCGGCTGGAGGTGAGTTTCCCGAACGGCCTGATTCCCGGACGCCTGATGCCGCAGCTGGCCGCCGACCGGATGATCCGGCTGGAGTTTGTCGATATCGGCGGCGGGGAACTGGCCGCCGAAACGACGTTTACCCAGCTGATCGACAGCTGCGACGCGCTGCTGTACTTCATCGATCCGGTCTTTTCCAAGGACCCGGACAAGCGCGCCCGGCACCTGGCCCGCGCCGAGGGGCAGGTCCGCGCGGCGGTGGCCGAGATCGTCCGGCGCCGCGCGAATCGGTACCTTCCGATGGTCTTTCTCTTAACGCGCGTCGACCGGCTCGTGCGTCTTCCCGACGAGCAGCGGGATGAAATCGATCTGTGGCGCGAGCGCGTTTTCGACCTGTTCAGCCAAGAGTACGCCCCCCTGCGGGGGTACAACCCCCCGTCGCTGGTCGGTCCTCAGGAGGCGCTCTTCTTCCCCGTTTCGGACCAAGATGATTTATCTCAAATCGTCGAGCCCCTGGCCCGGCTGCTGGCGGTTAGAACCGAAGCCGAACGGTTTGACCGCGACCGGCGCGCCCCCGCGCTGGTGACGGCCCTCGTCGCCCTGGTCGTTTTGGGGGTGATGTTTTTCTATCTCCCCACGCTGCGCGCCCTCCTCCCCGAGTCGATCGGCGCTTGGACCGGCGCCTTGTTCGAGGGGGAAAAAGAAGCCGAACCGTCGCGTGTCCCCTATTATGTCCGAGAGCTGGAGACCCTCCCCGATTGGGATGACCCCAGCGGCAAAAAGAACCTTCTTGTGGCGCAGGCGATCGGTTATTTAGGGGACGCCCGGCGGCCGGACGCCCCCGAGCTGAGCGAGGCGATCGGCTCGGCCGTGCGCCGACTTTCCGAGGCGCTGTGCTTCCCCGAACGGACGGTCGAGCAGCAGTGGCGCGCGGCGCTGTTTTTCAGCGGGCTCACCCCGGCGCAGCTGCGGCCGTGGGACACCGAGCAGGTCCCCTATTCGGTCTTTCTTCCCGCGGCGATCGACGAAATCGCCCGCCAGCGGATCTGCGCAAGGACGGTCCGCACAGCCGAAGAGGCCCTTCAGGGCGGGCAGCCGCCGCAGGAGACACTGCGCCTTCTGGCCGACGCCCTCCGGCAAGAGGAGCAGGAGGCCTCGAAACTCGACATTATAGGCCCCGACGGGGCGATTGCCGAGGTTCGTGACGCGGTGCGGTATCTGGGCGACCGTCTCAAAGAAGGGGGGTATACGGTTCATCTTCGCTTCGAGCTGTTGGCGCGGGGGGAAAACGCCGACCCCGAACTGGCCGGTCACGCCCTCTTCCCCGCCGCCGGGAAAGACGACTCCCTTGAGGTGCTCAAGGGAGTTCTTCTCCCGATCGAGGACCAGACCAAGCCGGTGGAGATCGACCGCCGCCTGCCGCTGGCCCGCGAGCTGACGTTCGGCCTGGTTCCGTGCCGTCGGCTTCCCGACGGCCGAATCGAATGTTCCGACAATCCGGCCGATTTCAGCGACCGGGTTGACTTTGCCCGGTATCGCGGCCGTTCGCTTTGGATGTTCGGTTTTCCCGCCGTGCCGCTAGGGGAACCGGCCCCCGACGAGATTGCTTTAGCCGACGGAACCCGCCTGGCGATGACCGTCACCCCCGAGATACCCATACCGGCCCTGCTGCGCACAGCCGCGAGAATCATGTCGGAGGAAACCGCCCCCGACCGCCGAGAAGACCCCTCCCCCGGAGAATAGCGATGCCAAGTTACAAGAACGATCTGTATTCAAAAAGAGAACCGGCCGACCTTTGCGACGGCGGCCAGCCAAGGGGAGGGACCGGGCTTCTGGTCGGGACGCTGATCGTGGGGCTGGGAAGCGGCCTGGGAATCTCGGCGCTGGTCACCCCTCCCGATCCCCCCGTCCCCGAGGTTGAGCGGACCGAAGCGCCGATAACGTTCACCCCCGGGGAGATCAACTTCCACCCGCCGCAAAACCTCGGCACGGCTGCCTCGGACGGGATGCCTCGGTACGTGCGTCCCGACGGAAGCGAGCTTCAGATCGACGGTCCCCCCAAGGAGCCGCCCGCTGCGCGGGAGGGCGAAAATACCGCCGCGCCGCCCAGCGGCGAAGGTACCCCCGTGCCGAAGGGGGGCGACAGTGTTCCCGCGCCGCCGGGCGGGGAGGGTGCCCCCGCGGAATAAAAGATCAGCTCTCCCCCCCCTTAGGGCTCGCCGGGTTCCCGCTGGGGGGCGCTTTCCTCGGGCGCGGGGGAGGGATTCTCTGCGGCGCGGTTCTCCCCGCCGCTGTCCCGCGTGTTGTTTTCCGCGGCGCCGCGCTCTTCCTCCCCGCGGCCGCCGGCTTGCTCATCGTCAACAAATCGATTCCAGTCGTCGATGGTTCTTCCGCGCCGGCTGTAATTGTACGGATACCTCGGCGGCGGGGGGCCGCCGTTTTTCTGCCGGCCCATCTGCTGAGGATCGATCCCCCAATGAAGAACCAGCAGCCGCACGTACATCTCGTCGTCGGGGAGGCGAAGCAGTTCGTCCAGCTGCCGATCGGGAAGCCCCCGCAGGGTCTTCGCCAGCTCGCCGGTTGTCTCGTTCTTCCAGAAGAATCCCCGCTCGGCGGGGGGGAATTCTCTCGGCGGCCGCGCCTCGCGCGGCCCGTCGGGCCCGCCGTCGGGGGATGGGGCGCCGGGAGGTGGGGTGGCGGGCCGGTTCTCAAAATCGCTCGGCGGGGCCGCCGCGTGGCGCGGACCGGTCGGGGGCCGCTGACCGAAACGCTCATAAAGACCGGTAAGGATCAGCTGTCCGATGAGCCGAATCTTTTGTTCCTCCGGAAGCGGTTCGATATAGCTCTTCCCGCGGTCGGAAAGAAGCGCCGTGAACGAATCGACCCCGCGCTCGGTGATGAAGCGGTAGAGAATCCGCTCTTTGGCGTCCGGCCGATCCCGAATCGGGTTGTCGGCGGGAATATTTTTCCCAAACTCGAATAGTTCGCCGTCGAGCGCCCCGAGGTTTTCCTCCCGCAGCTCTTCGGGGAGAACTGTCTTGATATCGTAATTCCGGCCGCGGCCGTTCCAAGGACGGTAAGCCCCCCACGGGAACCGGGGGGACATAGGCGGCCATCCCCGGCGCGGATTTTGGGCTTCCGGGCGGCCGTTGTCGGCTTGGGGGGGGAGTTCCCGGGCCGCGTCGCGGCGGGCGTAGTACCGGGCGGTCAGCCATCCGCACAATCCGAAGGCGGTCATCGCGGCGGCCAGCATAGCCAGACAGACCCAAAATAGACGCCGGCGCTGTTTTTTTGCCCGGATTTCGTTCTCTTTTTGGGCGCTCTGAGAAGCGTACGTCATCGTCGTGGTTCTCAGCTCGGGATTGTCGGGAAGCGGCGAGAGCGAATCGATAATAGCGCAGGCCTGGCGCAGCTTGTCGCAGCGCGCGGCGAACACGGGATCTTCTTTGAGCCGTCGCTCGACCTCGCGGCATTCTTCGTCGGTCAGCTCTCCGTCGAGCAGGGAAGACAGAAGCTCGTCATCCGGGTCGTTCGGCTCGATCGGCTCAAGCTCGTCCCAGTCCGGGTC
>CADBTE010000079.1 GCA_902797455.1 uncultured Planctomycetota bacterium
GAGATTCTTTCGGTGCGTCCGCTCTTTGGCGGGGATGGTTCCCCTTTGGTCATGTTGGAGATCCGCCCCGAAACGGCCGATCCCGGCCGTCCCCCCGTGATCGTTTTGACGGAACGTTCCGGGGCGTGGGACGATGCCGCCGGCCGGCGGGCCGCGGTTTTGGGATGCGCTGTTCGGATGACCGCTTCCGGGCAGGGGGTGATTTTAGCCAAAAGAGCCGCGCTTTGTACCGAATGGCGGTCGTTGGGCCGTTTGGGGGGGGACGAATCACTCCTGAGTGAATTTCCCCTCGTTCCGGTTTCGGCGCTCGAGTCGATGAGTTCCGAAGAGCGAAAAAGTGCCCTGGAGCGTTTTCCCTTGACCGAGCGCGACACAATTCCCTTCTATACCCTCTTGTCATTTGTCCGACATCTGCCGTCCGGGGCCCTTCGGGAGGAGGCCAGGCGTCTTGCCGAGGGGGGGGAGATCAAGGTCACCGATCTGTTCAATCGGCCGGCCAAATTTCAGGGGGAGGCGGTGACGCTGACCGGAACGGTCAAACGGGCACGCGCCGTTCCTATCTCGAGCGCCGGCGCTCGAGCGCTGGCGGGGGCCGAGCGCTACTACGAGCTGTATCTCTACACAGGCGAGTCTCAGGGGTACCCCGTCGTCTGCTGCGTGACATCCCTTCCGGACCGGTTTCCTCTTGGGGTTGGCGGCGACTATCATCAAAACGTGACGCTCTCGGGAATTCTCTATAAACTTTGGGGCTATAAGGCCTCCGCTGCCGAGGATCGTCCTGCCGGAGTTTCTCCTTGGGTCGCGGTTCCGCTTCTGTTCGCCGGCGACCTTGCCTGGTATCCTGAAGAACCTTCCCGCACGCCCGGGGCAGACCGGGTTCGCGCCGTTCTCGTCGGTTTTTTCATCCTCGCTGTGGCGTTTGTCCTCTACAGACGTCTCCGCCGAAAGGAGGCACCGATTCGTTTTTCTGTCGGAAACGATGAAAACATGGTCGGACGCAGCGATTAAATAAAATAGATAAAACAGAGAAGCTGTTTGTGGCTATTCGAGCGATCCAGCGGGGCCCACGCTCAGCGGGGCGGCTGCTTTTTTCGTAAAAAGCCGTTTTTTCAACAAGAAAAACTCAAGAACGGAGAGCTTTTGTTCATCTTTTCCGGATTGTCGGCTGAGGTTTGCCGATAGCGGGAAGACCCGCGGGGTTCTAAAACCAAAAAAATGTTCTTCCCACGCGAGAAAAAAAACGTTAGTCTCCTATTCTATCCGTAGAGGTTAGAAGAGGAATCACTTTCTGCCGCCCAATCGGCTTAAGGTGATTGGTATTTGAATAGAACAGAAGCTACATAGGATACGAAGGCAACGTTGATGGAGACAGCACAACGGGACACTGCCCATCTGCAAGACGAGCAGGTTGCGGCGCTTTGGCAGCGGTACGCCAATTGCCGGGACGACATTGAAGCGCGCAACAAGCTGGTGGAGTACTACATGCCGATTGTTCGTCAAAAGGCTGACCAGATCCGCCATAGACTCCCCGAGGAGGTCGAACGGGACGATCTGATTTCGACCGGCACCATCGGCCTCATGGAGGCCGTCGCCGCCTTTGATCCGAATCGTGGTGTCAAGTTCGAGACCTTCTGTGCCCAGCGCGTGCGCGGCGCCATGGTGGACGGGCTCCGCTCGATGGACTGGGTACCTCGAAAGGTCCGTTCGCGGGCCACGAAGCTCAACGACGCCTACAAGGTTTTCGAGGGTCGTTTCGGACGCCGTCCGTCTGAGGAGGAGCTGGCACGTTTCCTGGACCTTCCCGTCGACGAGGTTCATCGAACCATCACCGAGACCGGGAGCGTCAATATCACGAGTCTGGATCGGCGCTGGACCGACCCCTCGGGCGAGAACGATGTTGCCGAAATGGAGATTCTCGCCGACGAACGGGCGCAGGGCCCGACCGAGCAGCTGGAACGCCGCGAGCTGATCCGCGCCTGCACGAAGGGACTCAATCAGACCGAACGCCTCATCATCATGCTCTATTATTTCGAGGAGTTGACGATGAAGGAGATCGGCGCCACGCTGGATCTGAGCGAAAGCCGGGTCAGTCAGATGCACAGCGCGATCATCAGCCGGATCAAGAAACTCAACGATCACCGGCGAACCGAACTGTAAAACGCCGCGCGCAGCGCGCCTCCAGCGGTGAGAAAACCTTAGGCGGTCCGGCCCAAACGAAGGGCTGGACCGCTTTTTTCACGCTGCGGCTAAGCACACGCGCGACGGCGGCCGGCCTCGCCTCGAATCAGGAGATCCCCCCGTGAGTACGGTAGGGGGTCATATGGCTCGGCTGGTCGACCATCCAGATGCGATCCCACTGGTCCTGAACCTGGCGAAGGTCTTCGGAGGTGTTGTAGAGCTGCTCAGTCCGTTTCGCCGGATCCCCTGAGTAAGCCGGGATTACGCATCCTGCGCCGGCGGCCAATAATAGACCGGCCATGATCAACAAGATATATTTGCGCATGGAAATTCCTCCCTGAAAGTCTGCGTTCCTCGTAACACACTGCCGCGGCATGGGCTGATCGTCCCACACCGATACAGGCAAATTCCTTCCCCTTATCGGCAAAATCTGAAGCGCCGCTTAAAAGGGATTCTGAAAAAATCCTTAAAATCCCCACTTTGAGAAAAACAAGATAGGAGATATAGATAATCTTTATCTTGTAAATAACAATGTGAGAGTTCTGGGGTAAATACAAAAGATGAAGGGCAGTGCCGAGAAAACCGATGGTCACGGCCAATAGACGGTGACAGGGGGCCTCCACCGCCGACTCCGTTGCCGTCGCAACGCGAACGGAACAAAAACAGGCCCTCCGGTTATCCCTGAGAGATACGTCGAGAACTCGTTTACTTTCGGAGAAATCACACTCGAAAGAAGCGGACGCCGCGGTGTTCGCGGACTAATTTAATGATGGCGTAGAAAAGAATCAGAAAGAGGATAAACAGGGTGACAAAAAAGCATCCCATGCCGACGGACCTGACTATACTGTCGGAGATCTCTTGACTGTGCCGCTGGCTGTCTGGCTCCGCCGATGTTATGTTCGCCATGCGCTCGGCCTCCCGCCGCTGACGCAGATCTTGGGCGATATAATGCAGATCGTCCATAA
>CADBTE010000080.1 GCA_902797455.1 uncultured Planctomycetota bacterium
AGGTGACGCCGCTTTACTTCGATAAGGAAACCATCTTCTGCCGGGTCACGAACAAAACCGACGGCGCGCTGAGCTGGCCGGGGTTTTTGTACACGCTTGAAACCGCCGAAAGCGAGGCGGCCGAATGCCGCGCCGAGGTCGATCGGACCGATGCCGCCGAAGACGCTTCTTTAGCGGCCGGGGAAAGCGCGCTGTTCGCGGTCGACATGTCGAACCATCCGGCCGGGAAGGGATGGGTCGAAAAGACCTGCCGTTTCGATAAGACCTATCGAATTATCCAGAAGATCCCCTCCTGCTTTGTTCAGGACTATACCCGGGCGCTGAATGTCGGCGGCGCGCTCGATCTGTCGTGGTGCGAGGCCGACCGCAAAGTGCCCCGCTCCCCCTGGAACATCACGATGAAGCAGCCGGCGCCGATTGCCATCGCCGCGCCGCGCAATGACTTCGAGGGGTTCCAGATCGTTGTTCGGCCGAAGGAAGATCTGTCGGCTCTCACCGCCGAGTCGAGCGATCTGGCCGGACCGGGCGGCGCGCTGGTTTCGCGGGAGAATATTAAGATCCGCTGGGGGTACTACCATCGGGTCGATGCCCCCAGCGATGAAACCTGCGCGCGCGGCTGGTATGTCGACGCGCTGGTGCCGATCACCGTCGGCCGCTCGGGGGAAATCGGTGATCCGCTTACCGTGGCCGCCGGGGAGAATCAGCCGATCTTTATCACCGTCTATGTCCCTTTGGGGACCCCGAAGGGGGATTACACCGGCGAGGTGACGCTGCGCGCCCAAACGGCGCAAGGGGCGGGCCAGACGCTCGTTCGCCTGCCGTATAAACTCACCGTCTGGGACTTCGACCAGCCGGTGAAGAATCGGTTCGAAACCGCGTACGGTTTCGCGTCGTGGGACGCCTTTGCCTATCAGAACGTGACCGAAGAGCCGGACCGCCGGACGGTCTGGGAGAAGTATCTCAAAGACGCCAGCGATCACCGGATCTCCTTCTATGATCCCGCCCCGCTGGATAACTTTCGCGTCACCTTTGACAAAGAGAATCTCAAGGCGAATTTCGACTTTGCCGCGTTCGACGCCGAGATGACGCGTGTGATGGATAAGTATAATGTCTCGACCTTTATCGTTCCGGTCCAGGGGATCGGCGGGGGGAATTTTGAAGGGCATCCCGCCGGGGAGCTGGCCGGTTTTTCCGCCGATACGCCGGAATATGACGCGCTGATGGCCGACTACCTGGGGAAACTTCAAGAGCATCTGCGCGAAAAGGGCTGGCTGTCGAAGGCGTATATCTATTGGTACGATGAACCGGAGGAAAAAGATTACGAATTTGTCGCCAGCGGGTTCGGGCAGCTGAAGAAGTACGCCCCCGATCTGGCCGGAATGCTGACCGAGGAACCGAGCGACCGGTTCTGCGAGGCGCTCCGGGAGGCGGGGGGAAATGTCGATATCTGGTGTCCGATCAGCGACCGCTTCTCGTGCGAAGAGGCGCAAAAGCGCCTAGCCAAAGGGGAGCGGTTCTGGTGGTATGTCTGCTGCGATCCCAAAGCGCCGTACTGCACCGAGTTCGCCGATCACCCGGCCCATGAGCTGCGCCTGTGGCATTGGCAGGCATTCGAGCGGGGGATCGTCGGCTCGCTGATCTGGACCACCAACTACTGGACCAGCATCGCCGCGTACCCCGACGGTCACCAAGATCCGTACGTCGATCCGATGAGTTATCAGGTCGGTTACGGTGCCGCCCCGGGGGAGAAACTCCCCTGGGGAAACGGTGAAGGACGATACTTTTACCCGCCTTTGTCGGCGGCGACCCCGGGCCGGCACGGCGCTGCGGCGATCATCGAAGACCCGGTCGACAGTATTCGCTTGGAAGAATTGCGCGAGGGGATTGAGGATTACGAGATTCTCCTGACCCTGCGCCAGCGTTATGAGAAAAAGAAGGCCGTTGTTTCGCAAGAGGAGCGCGAAGAAATCGAGAAGATCTTTGACTTCTCGGATATTACCACCGACATGACCCACTTCACCGACGATCCGGCGGTGATCCTGGCGCACCGCGCCCGGGCGGCCGAAGCGATCCAGCGGCTGGGGGAGTGAAACAAATAGGAGTGTACCCGCGATGAAAACAATCGAAACCATTCGAAAGAGTCTGTTCGCCGCCGCCATAGCGGTTGGAACCATGCTGCTCGGCGCCGCGGCTTTCGGCGCGATCGAGCTGGAGGTCGATCCGGCGATCGGCTCGAAGAGCGACGGAATCTACGAGGTCAGTACAACCTCTCCGGAATCATTCTTTTTCTACAGCAAGCCGTTCGAGGTGGCCCCCGGAGGGCTGTACCGCTTCGCGATGAACATCTGCTGGTTCGGGGAAGAGAGGGGGTATTTCCCCGCGGGGGTCGAAGGGGCGACGACCGACTTTAACCCGCCCTGGACGGCAGAACCGATTACCCCCTGCGTGCGAATGATCCGCGTGGGAGACGACCGCGACCAAACCCGTCTGGCCGTCGGGCGGTGGGAATCGTCCAGAACGTTCCGCTTTACCGAACCGACCCTCGTCCCGGCCTGCCCGATCTACCAGAGAGTCACGGCCAAGGATGGCGGGAGCTTTGTGGCGCTCGGCACGGGGGAACAGATCGACGCGGCGAACTACACCTTTACTATGTTCGCCAAGGAGAAGGACGGCGACTTCGCCCGCACGCTCGAGTACTCCGACGTGACATTCAATACCGATAGGTGGGACTTCCAGGGCGGCGGCCAAAGCGTCGTCTACCGCTTTGATCTGCCGGCGAGATCCATGGCCGACCCGTCACAAGAGGCCGAATCGCCGCGCTTCGTCTCGGCCAATGTTTCGGTCGAAAGCCACTATTTCGTTGCGGGACGCTGCCGGGTGGAGATGAGCACCGACGGCCAAAAGTGGTACAGTGTCGGTACGCTTGAGGAAGCGGGGACGGTATCCGGGACGGCCGAAGAGCTCTTCGCCTCGCCGGTCGAGACCCTTTTCGTCCGCTGCCGCGCGGACGAGGTCGACTCACAAACCGATTTCCATATCGATGGGCTGGGCTTTGCCGCGGCGCTCAATACCGATAACTATACCGGCCGCGGGGAGACGATCTTCGCCGAGTGTACCGAGAACACCGGCGGCGCGTACCGGTGTTTCGAGGTCACGCCGCTTTATTTTGATAAAGAGAACCTTTTCTGTCAGGTCGCCAACAAGACCGACAGTGCCCTGGACTGGCCGGCGTTTTCGTACACGCTTGAAGCCGCCGAAGGCAAATCGGCCCCTTGCGGCGCCGCGGTCGAGCGGGTCGGTACCGGCGGCGCGCGGTTAGCGGCCGGGGAAAGCGCGCTGTTCACGGTCGATCTGTCGAGTCGCCCGGCGTGGAGGGGGGAGGCCGAAATGATCTTCCGCTTCGATAAGACCTATCGAATCTTCCATCAAATCTTCCCCTACTTTACTCAGGACTATACCCGGCAGCTGAGCGCCGACGACACGCTCGATCTGTCGTGGTGTGAGGCCGATCGCAAAGTACCGCGCTCACCCTGGCATCTGAAAATGAAAGAACCGGAGCCGATCGCCATCGCCGCGCCGCGCAACGATTATGAAAGTTTCCAGATCGTCGTTCGGCCGAAGGGGGATCTGGCGAACCTTACCGCCGAGTCGACTGATTTGGCCGGACCGGACGGCGCGGTGATCTCCAAAGAGAATATCCAGGTCCGCTGGGGGTACTACCACCTGGTCGATGTCCCGACCGACAGTACCTGCGCCCGCGGCTGGTATGTCGACGCGCTGGTGCCGATCACCGTCGGCCGCTCGGGGGAAATCGGCGCGCCGCTGACGGTCGCCGCCGGGGAGAATCAGCCGATCTTTGTCACGGTTTACGTTCCTTTCGGAACCCCCAAGGGGGATTACACCGGCGAGGTAACGCTGCGCGCCCAAACGGCGCAAGGGGCGGGCGAGACATCCGTTCGGGTGCCGTATAAGCTCACCGTCTGGGACTTCGACCAGCCGAAGAAGAATCGGTTCCAGACCGCTTACGGCTTCTGGCCGAAGAATGTCTTTACCTATCAGAACGTGACCGAGGACGCCGACCGCCGGGCGGTCTGGGAGAAGTACCTCAAGGACGCCAGCGATCACCGGATCTCGTTCTATGACTCGACCCCGCTGGACGGCATCGGCGTGACGTTCGATACCGAGAACCTCAAGGCGAACATGGACTTCACCGCGTTCGACGCCGAAATGGCGCGCGTGATGGAAAAGTACAATATCACGAACTTCCAGGTCCCGGTCCAGGGGATCGGATGGATGGACGGTCTTTCCGTCGATACGCCGGAGTATGACAAATTGATGGCCGACTACCTGGGGCAGCTCCAAGGGCATCTTCGCGAAAAGGGGTGGCTCGATAAAGGGTATGTCTATTGGTTCGATGAACCGGCGCCGCATCAATACGGCTTTATCGCGGGCGGGTTCGCCTGCCTGAAGAGGCACGCGCCCGATCTTCCCCGCATGCTGACCGAGGAACCGAACGACGCGCTGTGCGATACGCTCGACGCGGCGGGGGGGAATATCGATATCTGGTGTCCGACCAGCCACAACTTCTCTCTGGCCGAGGCGCAAAAGCGCATGGCCAAGGGGGAACGATTCTGGTGGTATGTCTGCTGTGAACCGAAGGCCCCGTACTGCACCGAGTTCACCGATCACCCGGCGCACGAGCTGCGCCTGTGGCATTGGCAGGCGTTCCAGCGGGGGATCACCGG
>CADBTE010000081.1 GCA_902797455.1 uncultured Planctomycetota bacterium
AACTGGAGCCAAATCGTCAAACGCGCGCCGGAGCTGTACGGAATCAAAAGCCATGGACGCTGGGTGGTGATTGTCTCCCCCTACGATGTCAGCTGCGCGCTGGAAGGACACGCTTCGGCCGAGTGCGCCGGTTATACCAAGCAAAGCGCAATGCGGCTTTCAATCAATATTCTGCTCTACGCTGCGGAGTACCTGTGAGCTGCCTAAGGGAGAATCAGTTGAGATCTTCCCCGCAGGCGAGACACTCTTTGAGCTTTTCGAAGACCTCGGGGGAATCGAGCTTAAAGACCAAAAAGAAACGGTTGTCTTCACAAGTCGGTTCGGCATGGGCCAGAAGCTCCAGCCATAGGGCCTGAGACGGGGTGAGCGTATCACGTCCCTGGGCCCACTGGGTGTAGACATCTCGGCTTTGGTAGAAAAGCTCTTGAAGCTCGGCCGAGGACTCGTTCCTGGTACAGTCGAAAGTGACGGTCACCGTCGTCACGCCCGAGATCTCTTGGGCGGTAAGCTGAATGGTCCGCACGTCATCGGCAAGACGCGACACAGCCGGCGCGAACGCTCGGGCCCGGCTTTCTTCCGGCCGGGCGGCCAAATTGTCGGCCAGGAAACGAAGGGCCGGCTGCTGCAGCCCGACCAAAAGAAAGAGAGAATCGGAACGGGTCAAAGCCCCCGCGAGCTCTTTGGATTGCGGAAATTTCCCTTTCACGCTCTGGAGCGGCCCCTCGTTGGCGGAAAGGACAAAAAGACTCTTCCCCTGATCGTTCGGCAGCGGAGAGACCCAGTCGAGGAAAAGGGTCCGCTGAGGCTGCCGGGGCCGGGCAGAAACAAACCCGCGCGGAAGTGACGGGCGAGCGGGGTCCTCGGCGTATCCGGACTGCTCCAGCGCGGCGGCGGTCAGCTGGAGAATGGAATCGGGGAGAAAATCGGTGACGAAGATCAGCGACGGGCTTCCCGGGTAAAGGGAACCGTTCTGGTCCATAAGAATGTTTCCCCAAACCCCCTGCAAGTTGAAGAAGAAGAGATTCATCGGCTCTTGGAAAGAGGGGGAGGAGTGAAAAACCTTCGTCAGGACATCCGCCAGCGGGGAACTCGGATCGGAAAGCCAGCGGGAATTAAGCCGGGTGAGGTGCCGGGTAAAAAACAGCGACCACTGCGGGGAATTGAGTATCTTTTCGGCCAGCTGTGTATGGACCAGCTTGTTCGGTGAGACAAAGAACGAGACGGACGCGGCGATAGGGGCGTTTTGCGCCGCGGCGGCCGGCGTTTCGGCCGTGGGGATCTGTTCCTGGCCCATAACCGAGGCAAACAGCGCCAGAACCGTCAGCATAGCCAACGCCAGCGGGATGACTGTCACACGCGCAATCAGGCGGAACACGGCCTTCTTCCTTTTCGAAAAACTATCTGTTTCTGCGTCGGTCTCGTTACTTTCTTTACGCAATCCCCCGGCGATATACCTCAGCCTTACTTGGACAAGTCAGAGGATTTTTCGGCCGCGCCGCTTTCCTTCGCGCTTTGAGAAGAGTCCTCCAGCACGGGGGCGCTTAAAGGACAGTTCTCATCGACCCCTTCGGGGAGAGGGAGGGAGAACCGATCCCCCGGTTTTTTTCCGGGGTTGGGGAACTCACTGACGATCGTGCCAAATTCCTCTCGATCAGCCGCGGAAGAACCGCAGCCGGCCGCGGGAAGAATCAGAGCCAGCACCGTGGCGGCAGCGAGAAGAGCTTTCATTTGAACTTCTCTCCTTTATGTGATGGAAGAACCCTTGCGGGACAAAAAAATCAGCAGGCGCCCTTCGCCGGCGCGTCGCGATTGATGGCGTCGAGCACCGCTCGGATCGCCCCCTCGACAACGTCGAACGAGACACCGCGGCCGGGAAATTCCCGCACTTCTTTCGTCTCTGGGTCACCTTTCTCAATGATGACGTCGATGTCCGCCTGGGCGTCCTCACCATCGGAAACCGCCTCGAGTTTAAACTCTTTCAGGTGGATCGGCAGGCAGGTGATCGTTTTGACCGCCTCGAAGGCCATATTGACCGGCCCCCCGACGAGGTCATCACCGGACAGTTCCACCGCGGCCTCGGCGCCGCAGCGCGAGAGGGTCAGTCGGATCGATGGGCTGTCCTGGCCGCAGCGCATTGAGTAGGAGACGAAGCGCCATTTGGTATCGGCCGCGTCGCCATCGACCGATGTCTCACGGGAAAACTGGCTGACCAAGGCAACGATATCGGAGTCGTAGATGCACTTTTTGCGGTCGGCGAGCTTTTTGAACTCGGCAAAAACGATGTCGAGCTTTTCGGTCTGAAGCTCGATCCCCAGGTGCTTGAGGCGATCGGCCAGCGCGGCACGGCCGCTGTGTTTGCCCAAAACCAGGTCGTTCTTCGTAAAACCGACACTCTCGGGAGACATGATCTCGTAGGTCGTCCGCTCTTTGAGGATACCGTCTTGGTGAATTCCCGCCTCGTGAGCGAAGGCGTTGCGGCCGACGATCGCTTTGTTGCGAGGAACCCTCAGACCGGTGATCCTCGAAACCAGACGGCTGGTCGGAACAAGCTTCCGGGAGTTGATTTTCGTGTCGACGTGATAGATGTCTGAACGGGTGCGCATCGCCATCACCACCTCTTCGAGCGCCGAGTTGCCGGCACGCTCGCCCAGGCCGTTGATGGTGCACTCGATCTGACCGGCGCCGGCGGCCACGGCGGCCAAGGCGTTGGCAACCGCCATCCCGAGATCGTTGTGGCAGTGGACACTGAGAATCGCCTGGTCGATATTTGGAACGCGATTGATCAGCGCGGCGATCCGGTCGAACGACTCCTGCGGGGTATCGTATCCGACGGTGTCGGGGATATTGACCGTTTTCGCCCCGGCGGCGATCACCGCCTCGACGACCTGGCAGAGGTAGTCGATCTCGGTCCGGCTGCCGTCCTCGGGAGAAAACTCGACGTCATCGCAAAAGCCGCGGGCCCGTTTAACACCGGCCACGGCCCGCTCAATCACCTGCTCTTTGCTCATCTTGAGCTTGTACTGGCGGTGGATCGGGCTGGTCGCGATAAAAACGTGGATACGGGGCTGACGCGCCTTGGCCAGCGCCGCGCCAGCGGCGTCGATATCGCCGCTCACACAGCGGGCCAAGCCGCAGACCGACGCGCCGTCGACCACCTTCGAAACTTCCTCAACCGACTGAAAGTCTCCCGGCGAGATGACGGGAAAACCGGCCTCGATGACATCAACACCGAGATCAACCAGTGCCCGAGCCACCTCGAGCTTCTCGGGAATATTCATGCTGGCGCCCGGCGATTGCTCGCCGTCGCGCAGGGTCGTGTCGAAGATGACGATCTTTCGCGCTTCGGCCTTTCTGTGTATATCGTTTTCCATTGATTTCCTTCCAAGGATCAGAGCCTAAAGCTCTATGTTACTGGTCGCTGATTATATATTATACTAAGCGGCCGGGCGATTGCAACCATAGCACCCCGAGAACAAAAAACGGCCGCGTCGGAATATCCAGGCGAGATTTTTCAAAAAAAGGAGAATCTCATCACGCTTCATGAGGGCTTTTCGTGACATTCGCCTGGAAGTGATTATAATAGCGGTTAGGGTGACCGATGGCCTGTCCGATGAGCCGGCCGCTTGAAGCGTCATCCGTCTAAAAGCCGACGCGCGGGAAAGACCGTCCGAATTTCCCATGGAAGCGCTCGTGCTTTTGTTTCACGCGTGTCCCCGCCCCTGCGGATGAAAAAGGGGAGGAGAAAGAACAATTATGGCGCCGATATCCGTAGACGAAATCGTTCAGAGAATCCGCGCGCTCGGCCTTCTGGAAGAAGACCAGCTCCAAAACATTTGGGTCAATCTCGGAACGCAGAATGTCACCCGCGAGGTATTCCTCCAGGCGCTGCTGCGCCATGGCGGACTGACCAAATACCAGGTAGAACGGCTTCAGAGCGGGGAGACGACCGGCTTTTATTACAGAGACTACAAGGTTCTCTACCCGGTCGGCGCAGGGACGTTCGCGCGGGTCTTTCGAGCCATTCATACCGAAACGCACAAAGACGTCGCGATCAAGGTGCTGCGCCAGCGATTCAGCACCGATCCGGAAGCCGTCAATCTTTTCATTCGCGAAGCGGAGCTGTGCATCAGTTTCCATCACCCAAACATTGTCCCGACCCACTCGGTTCATTCCGGGAAGAACAATCTCCACTACATGGTGATGGACTTCATCGAGGGACAGACGCTTCGGGAGTTCACCAACGTCCAAAAGAAGGTCGATCCCCAGGTCGCCACCCGAATCACCACCGACATCTGCCGCGGGCTCGACTACGCTTTTAAGCGGGGCCAGCTCCACCGTGACCTGAAGATGACCAACGTCATTCTCTCCAGCGGCGGGAAGGCGATCCTCTGCGATTTCGGCTTAGCCGCCAACGAGAACGAAAAGAACCCCGACCACAAAAACCAGCGCGCGATCGACTACGCCGCGCTGGAGAGAACCACGCACGTCCCGCGCGACGACAAGCGCAGCGATATATTCTTTCTCGGGACGATGTTCTTCCACATGCTCACCGGGGTCGCTCCCTTGGTCGAGGCCCGTGACCGCGCCAAGCGGCTCGATCGTACCCGGTTCCTTTCGCTCAAACCGGTCGAAACGGTCGAACCGACGGTTCCGATCGCGCTGGCGTTTGTTGTCAATAAGGCCATGGCGCTCGACCCCGAAAAAAGGTATCAGACCCCCGCGGCGATGCTCATCGATCTGGAGGCCGTCGCCAAGAAGCTCGCCACCGGCACCGCCAATGATGACCCCCGAGGCCCCCATTTGGCCAGCCCCAGCTCGATCTCGCTGGCTCACGCCGCCAAGCGGGAGTCGCATCAGGCCACCGTCATGATTGTCGAGGCGAATCCGGAGATGCAAAACGTCTTCCGTGAATCGCTTAAACGGCTCAATCTCCGTGTGCTGGTGCTCTCCTCTGCCGAGCGGGCGCTGGAACGGTTCGAAGACAACGACCAAACAATCTCCTGCGTCCTCTTCAACGCGCAGTCGCTCGGTTCCAGTGCCGTGGCGGCGTTCAATAAGCTCAGCAAAAACCGCCTGACCGCCGATATTCCCGCTATTTTGCTTCTGGACGAAAGCCAAACAAAATGGAGCGCCAAGGCGATTCGCGACAAACACCGAGTGGCCGTCGGGATGCCGATCAGTATGCGCCGGCTTCAAGAGGTAATGCTCAAGCTGATCAGCAACAAACAAAACGCCGACCGCCCCGGAACTTCCGCCCCCGCGGCGGCCGGTCCGGCCGGGGAGCCGAGCGCCGAGGACAAAGACACGGGCAAAACAGCGGTCGGCCTGGCGGCTTCGTCCACGGCCTTCATCGACCCGGAAAAGTCAGGTTCACTCCCCGATCCTGGGAAGACCTCGATCGCCTCCCGCAGCGACCTCGCCTCGGCAGCCGACGCGGGGCTGGGTCCCCAAGACGAGTCCGAAATCTTCGGCGATCTTGTCTCCGCGTCCACTTCTTCCGCGGAACAGACCAGGCAGTCCAACCTCGATCTGAGCGGCTCCTCGGAGAGCTCCGACGATTATGTCGCTTATCTTGACGAGTCGAGCGCCTCGGCCGTCAAGACGGGAACCTTCTCTCGGACTCTGTTTGAGGAAGCGCTCAACGACGCCGTCGACGCGCTGGTTCTGAAGATCCAGCAGGACGGTACCGACACCGAAAATGAGGAGGTCGATGACGTCAGCGGCTTAACGCGCGAGGAATTCTTAGCCGGCAGTTCGGGCGAGGAAGACGAAGACAAAGATGATGGGTCTGACAGCGACGACTACGGCGACGACGACCTGTATGAAGACGATGATGAAGACTAATTCGCCGGA
>CADBTE010000082.1 GCA_902797455.1 uncultured Planctomycetota bacterium
ACGGCTGGCGTTTTGGAGCGGACCACAAGGTCGGCCGCTACTACGGCATCACCAAACTGATTCTCCTGAATGTCATTTTCTGGCTGTGGGTCGCGACCACCAGCTGGGTCAATAACGACACGCAGCTGACGATCGACCTGAACCGCTACCGATGGAATACGATTATGCTCGTCGTCTTCCCGACGGCGTTTTTGATCGGTCTGTGCGTCCCCATCTTCTGGGCAACGCTCCCAATCGCGCTTTTGGGCTGGCTCGTTCCGGTGCTTATCTACGTCGCTCACCGAAACCATGGCCGGCTGAAGGCCGAAAAGGTAATGACCGCCGACCACATCGGATACCTCATCAAGCGGACGCTGCGCATGAGCACCGCGCCGAAGAAAGCAATCTACGAGGTCGGCGCCCCGATTCAATTTTCCGGCTGGGGGAAGTCGCTCGACAAACAGACCCAAATGGGACGCGGCATCGTGGCGCGCAATACGCCCGGCTACAACCCGCTTCGCGCGCTCATCTATAAGTCGATCCAGTTCAATATCCCCGAGCTGAAACTCGAAAACCAGGGTATGGGGGTGAATATCCAGCTGCTGGTCGACGGGATCTGGCATCCCTGGAAAGACCTCCTCGCCGAGCGCGGCCACGAGGATCTCACCGTCGATGAGGTCCGTTCGATGATCGCCACGGTCAAAACCCTCTGCGGCTGCCGTCCGAGCAATCTTCCCCGCCAGAGCGGTCAGTTCCTGGCGCAGTACGGCGTCAAACAAAAGGCGATCGCCGACTGCACCATCCAGGCCAACGCCACCGCCGAGCAGGCGCATATCGTGATCCAGTTCCAGGCGCTTCCGTTCGATTCGCTCGCCGGCCTGGGAATGAACCCCGACCGCGAGGCCGAGGTTAAAAAGATGATCAACCTCGATAAGGGGCTGGTCATTCTCTCGGCCGCCCCCCGTCAGGGGCTGCGGACGATGACGAACGTCACCTTCGACTCCGCCGACCGCTTCACCCGCGACTTTGTCACCGTCGAGGACGTCAACAAGCCGTACATGACGATCGAGAACATCCAGGTCGTTTCGTACGACTCCTCGAAGAAGGAATCGCCGATGACGGTCCTCCCCGATGTCTTCTTTAAAGAGGCGAAGGTCCTCCTGCTGCGCGACCCGGTCAATGTCGAGTCGCTGAAGCTGTGCTGCGACGAAATCAAGAACGAGCGCCTGATCATCACCACCTTCCGCGGAGTCGACTCGGTCGATACCATTCTTCGAATGCTCAAGTTCATCGACCGCGACACACTCGCCGGCGCCCTGACCTACGTGCTGAACCAGCGGCTGGTCCGCCGGCTGTGCCCCGAGTGCAAAGAGGCGATTCCCGCCCCGGCGCAGGTACTGCGTCAGCTCGGGCTCCCCGCCTCGATCGAGACGATCTGCCGCAAGCGGGTCCACACCGTCGTTCCCGGTCAAAAAGATACTTACGAACCGTGCCCCCACTGCCTGGAAATCGGCTACAAAGGACGCGCGGGCATCTACGACGGAATCGTCATCAACGACGAGATCCGTCAGCTCATCCGAACCAACCCCGACCCGAAGCTCCTGCGCCAGGCGGCTGTGCGGGCCAAGTGCCGGGGGTTCCTCAGCGACGCGGCGCGCTTGGTCGCCGACGGGACCACCTCGTATGAAGAGCTGGTCCGCGTAATGAAAGGATAAAGAAAGAACAATCCATGGCCTATTGCAACTATATCCTTCTTGGTCTCTTCGCCCTCGGTGTCCTGATCGCGGCGCTGTTGAAAGGGTTCTGGGGGGGGCTCACCCGGATGGTCGCCCTAACGCTGGCCGTCATCGCGGGGCTTCTGTTCGCCAACAGTGTCGGCGGCATGATCAAGGCCTCCGGCGCCGGCGCGCTGATCGGCATCGGCGTGATCGGGATTGTCGCGGGCCTGGTCTTCTTCGAACTGGTCAAACGCTGTCCCAAGACGGCGCGTTTTCTCTCCGCCGGGGCCGATCTCGGCGTCGGGGTGGGGGCGGCCTTAGCCGCCGCCGGGGCCGCGGCTTTTCTCTCCAGGAAGCTCCCCGGCCCTTTTTTGGAGGGCCAGCTCGGTGCCGGGGGAGAAGGGGTAAAAGTCACCCACATCGATCTGCTCCCCTCGGTCACGCTTTTCGCGGTGATGGTCCCGATGTTCCTCCTGTGGGCATACGTCGGCTCGTGGGCCGGGCGGGATCTGCGCGAACTCAAGAAAAGCGCCGATATGCCGTGGAAGCTCGTCCTCGCCCTGATCTTCCCGATCGCCCTGACGGTGACGATCCTGTTCTTCGGCTCCTCGACGGCCGTCGGCGCGGCGATTGTGGCCGCCGCGGCGATTATTCCCTCCCTCGCCTATGTCATCTTCCGCAACAGCGGTCTTCCCCCCGGGCAAAAGGTCATGACCCCCGGTCACCTCGCCCGGCTGACGCAGGGGAGTAAAAAGAAAAAACAGGAGGATGCGCAGTGGACCCTCCCGATCGAGCTGCTGGGCTACGGCAGCGGGGTCAGCAAGAGCATGCGCGCCGAGCGCGGCGCCGCCGCCAAAGCGCTTCCCGGCTGTGTCCCGCTGTGTGAGGTGGTCTACAAGGCGCTCAAGCGCAAAGCGACCGCGCTGCAGGTTCTTCCCGGCGCCGAGGCGACATCGGTCAAATACCAGCTCGACGGTATTTGGCAGGAGGTTCCCGGCGTTTTTGCCTCCCCGATGAGAATTGACCGCTACAAAAACGTGGTTCAGGCGATGAAGGCGCTGCTCGGCGTTCTCCCGACCGAAGAGCCGAAAGGCGCCGACCAGCCGGCCGAAAAGGCCGCGCCGCGCCGCCTCGCCGGAGAGATCTACATGGAGTACGACAACGTCGGCGGCAAGAAGAAAAAGATGGCGGCGCAGGTGATTTTAGCCCCGCAGCAGACGGCCGAGGCGATGCAGATCACCTTTAAGCCCCTGGCTCAGCACTTTAAGAGCTTGGAGCACCTCGGAATGTCCGTGCCGCGGGCCAATCTGCTGCGCGGCTTCTTAAACGCCGAGCGGGGGCTGGTTGTCCTGGCCGCTCCCCCAGCGCACGGGCTGCGGACCTTCACTCACGTGGCCCTCTCCAGCGCCGACCGCTTTACGCGCGACTTTACCGCGGTCGAAGACCTGGCTCACCCCTACGACGACGTCGAAAACGCCGTGCGCGCCACCTACGATTCCCGCCAGGGGCAGACGCCGATGAATATCCTCAGTGACGTCTTCTTCAAAGAGCCGCGCGTGCTGGTGATTCGTGATATCGTCAACCGCGAGACGCTCGAGTACTGCTGCCGGGAGATTCAGAACGACCGTCTTATCATCACGACCCTGCGCGCCCGCAACTCCGCCGACGCGATTCTGCAGCTGCTCAAGCTGGGGATCGACCCCAAGCTGCTGGCCGACTCCCTGATCGGGGTGGTCACTCAGCGGCTGATTCGGGTGCTGTGCCCCTTCTGCAAAGAGCCGGCGCCGGTCAACCCCGAGGTTCTGCGCCATATCGGAATCCACCGTCACAGCATCGACACCTTCTACCGCCCGCACAGTACCGACTCGGCCCACGGCGAGAAGATCTGTGAAGGGTGCATGGGGTACGGTTTCAAGACGCGAAAGGGTATCTACGATATCCTCACCGTCACCGATGATATCCGCCGCATTATGGTCACTCAGCCGTCGGAGCGGGCGATTCACTCCGAGGCGGCCAAGGGGGAAGAGTACGGGTTCGCGACCGACGGCGGCCGTTTCCTCTTGTGGGGAGTCACCTCGTACGAGGAGCTGGTTCGCTGCCTTAAGTAAAATTTTAAAACTATCCCCGGCGAAAGAGATATATTCAGCTTTCCCTTAAGGTAAAGGGATTGGAGGAAAGAATGAGTTTCATCACAAGCCATCTCCCCTGCCATATCGTGTTTTTTATCTGCCTGCCGATCACCTTTTTGTCGATCTTCGGCTTTTGCAGAAACCACTCCCTCTGGGATATGGCGATCAGGACCTTCTGTGTTCTCTTCGCGACGCTCTTCGCGCTGTGCCTCTACGAGCCGCTGGCCAATCTGCTGGACTCGATGAAGCTCACGTGGGCCTACTTCAACGATATGTGGGCCTTCCTTGTGATCTACGGGATCGTCCTGGCCATCGAGGTCTACGCGACGAACTTTATTTCCAAAATCAACGTCCAGCTTCCGTCCAAGGCCAACCGAATCGGCGCCTTCGTGCTGATGGGGATATTCTTCCTCGGTTTCTATTCCACCTCGGCGCTTCTGTTCTATTACACCATCCCCGAAAAGCCGGATCTCAAGGCGGTCGACATCGGCGCCGGCGGTCAGCTGTCCATCAACGTCTCGCCCCAGTTCCTCGCCTTGGAATTTCTCTCGAAAGGTTCGCTGTCGGGGAAACAGCAATTTGATTTCACCAAATATTTCGAGAACCATTTCAATCGCCGCAGCGCCGTTTACTCGCAGGCCGACGCCGACGCGAAGGGGTCCTCTTCCAGCTCTTCCGGCGGCAAGGGCCCGTGGATGTTCCAAGGGAGCAGTTCGCCGAACAAACCCGATTAACCTCACCCCTTTCCCCGTGCCGCGCGCGGGGGAAGCGTCACGTGAACGATCAGCGTGAATCGTTGTTTCAGCAAACAAAAAACCACCACCGCACAACGCAAACCAGCGCGCGAAACACGCGCCCGACAGAGGTAACCAAATGGGAAGTATTTTCGACACGCCCGACAAGAACGGCGCCCAGCGGAGCAATGGCAGCGAAGGTACGCGAAAGTCGATCTTCGATTCCTCCTGGGCTCCCCAGAAGGACGAACCAACGGAAATTATTTCCAAACGAATTTCCGTCTGGTCGATTCTCGTCCTCGTTCTGGGGGTGCTTTCCCTTCCGGCCCTTGTCTTCGATACGCTGATCTTTATCCCTTGGATCGCGCTGATCCTCGGCGCGGTCGTCGCGCTTTGGCTGTTCCTTTCCGGCGGCGAGACCCTCGGAAAGGGGTTCCTCCTTCTCGGCTTCTGCCTGGCGGCCTTCGTCTTGATCACGATCCTCACGGCCAATACGGTCTACACCAAGACGGTCGTCTCGCAGGGGGACGCCTTCGCGCGCCGGCTGTTTGACTTTATCAAATCGGGGGACACGCTCCAGTTCCACCTGGCCTCCATGCCCAGTCCTTCCCGCGGCCGAGTGACCGACGAAAAACAGTACTGGAAAGATATCATCGAGGCCAAACAAGGGGGCAACCCCGTCTCTTCCGCCCACATGGATCTTCACAAAAACTCGATCTCCAATCCCTCGGTACTGTCGATTTACAACTACCGCGACAGTATCAAACTCACCCTCGTTAAGCACGAGCCCCTGATCAAAGACGAGAAGGAAAATACCGAACTGCTCCCCCTCATCTACGCGGCGACCTACAAAAGCGCCGCGGGACAGACCGAGACGTTCTTTTTCGCCGTCATCCTCCTTCATACCTTGTCTTCCGACGGGCAGGCCTATTGGTCCTGGCAAGGTTTTTCCAATAAGCCGCTGCAGCCCTAGCGGACGATAAGCCGCCGAATCGCCCGCGCTTGCCCGACGTCAGGGGTATTGTTCCGCATGCTCACCGTTCAAGATATCTTTGGAGATGATGGACTGATTGCCCGGCGTCTTTCTCATTACGAAAAGCGCCCCGAGCAGCTGGCCATGGCCGAAGCGGTCGCCAAGGCGATCGCCGAGGAAAGGCATGCCGTCTTAGAGGCGGGGACCGGCGTCGGCAAGAGTTTCGCCTACTCGGCCGCCGCGGTTCTGCGTTTAAGCGATAACCTTCCCGCGGCCGAGCCCCCCCAAGCCCCACAGGCCGCGGCCGAGGTTTTTTCGGGCGACACTCAGGCGATCGAGCGGTATATCATGGAGGCGGAGGCCCCTACCCGCGAAGAGTCGGCCCCCCGGCACCGAACGGTGATCTCGACCCATACGATCGCCCTGCAGGAACAGCTCTTCGACAAAGACCTCCCCTTTCTTCACTCGGTCCTCCCGATCGAGTTCACGTCGGTTCTGATCAAGGGGCGGGGGAATTACCTCTGCCGCCGCCGGCTCGACAAGGCCCTGCGCCACAGCCGCAAACTGTTCGACGATACCTCCGACGAAATCCTTCAGGAGATTCGCCGATGGAGCCGCCGCACCAGCGACGGCACCAAGTCCGACCTTCCCGCCTTCGACAGCGAGGCGGTCCTCAATACCGTCTGGAACGAAATCGCCTGCGAACGGGGGAACTGTCTCGGCCGGCACTGCCCGTTCCGCAAAGATTGTTTCTATCAGCAGGCGCGCCGCCGGGCCGAAAACGCCTCGCTGCTGGTCGTCAATCACGCCCTGCTGTTCAGCGATCTGATGGTTCGCCAAGGGGGCGGGGCGATCTTGCCGAACTTCGACCTGCTGATCTTCGACGAAGCGCACACGATGGAACAGACCGCCGGGGAGCAGATGGGGCTGTCGATCACCCAGGGGAGTGTCAGTTACCTGCTCAACCGCCTCTCCAGCGAGCGTACCGGACGGGGACTGCTCAGCGTCGCGGGGGGCGACGCCTTCCTCGAGGCCCGCCGCGCCGTCGGGCGCTGCCGCAAAGAGTCGGATGTTCTCTTCCACGATCTGGAGAATTGGCTCGCCGACCGGCCGGGGGGAAACGGCCGTGTCCGTCAGCCGGGGATCGTCTCGCGCTCGCTCCCCGAGGCGCTTAAGCGTCTGGCGATCTGCCTGCACGATGTCTGCGACCAGATCGACGAACCGAAGGATCGGATCGAGTACGTCGCCGCCCGCGCCCAGACCAACGCCCTGGCCGGAGAGATCGACTCCTGGATCGGTCAGTCCTGCGAAGAGGACGTCTACTGGCTGGAAACCAGCGCCGCCCGCCGGGGGAGCCAAATCTCGATGAGATCGGCACCGCTGGACGTCGGCAAAATCCTTCGCACGCGGCTGTTCGGGACGATCCCGACGGTCGTCATGACCAGCGCGACGCTCTCGACCGCCGGGGGCGCGGAGGTCCGCGCCTCAAGCCAAGAGAGCCGCTATGTTTGCGACACAGACTCATCCGGCGGGCAGACCGGCGATTCGTTCGGGTTCAACTTCTTCCGCAGCCGTGTCGGTTTCCCCCCCGACGCGATCCAGGCGCGCTTCGGAAGCCCCTTCGACTACGAAAAACAGATGACGCTGGTGCTGGTCGAAGGGATTCCGGAGCCGAGCGCCTCGAAAGAAAACCTATCGCCCCTGTTCGTCTCGTCGATCAAGCGCTATGTCCAAGAGACCGACGGCGGGGCGTTTGTCTTGTTCACCAGCAACGCCCTTTTGCGCAAGACGGCCGACCATCTGCGCCCCTGGTTCGATGAGCAGGGGTATCCCCTTTATGTCCAGGGAGAGGGGATGCAGCGCAGCCGGATGATCGAGGAATTTCGCCGCCAAAAGCGGGGGGTTCTCTTCGGCGCCGACAGTTTTTGGCAGGGGGTCGACGTCCGGGGGAAGGCGCTGCGCAACGTGATCATTACCCGCTTCCCCTTCCCGGTCCCGACGCTGCCGCTGATCGAGGCG